>JAQWHO010000370.1 GCA_029249355.1 Thalassotalea sp. | reverse complement strand
GAAACTATCAAATTTCTCAGTACATACGAAGTAGCTCCAACACCGATAAACTTTTCTGTGATATATCACTACCTATCGAAAAAAGATCAAAAGATGAACCAATTTCTCGATGAATATATTAGTTGGAATGGTTCATTAGATGCAGTTTTTATTGAGTCATTATTTCTAGAGTTTTTTTCAAGTTCTGAAGATGTTGAAAAAGTTTTTATTACTCCTTTTGAGAAAACGTTAACCGCGACCATTGATAAATTAAAACAACAAGCTATTAACGGAGAGCAGATAGCGAGTAATTTTAAAAAAGCGGATAAGGTTTTAGCTAATTCAAACCAAGCAGGTTCACTAAAGCCATTGGTAAGCTTTATCAACTCGACATTAGCTGATTCACAACTTCAACATAGTAATTTAACTAACGAACTCGCAGAAACTTACAAAAAAGTGAATCACTTAAAATCACAATTAAAAGCTTCTAGAGAAGAAGCGATGCGCGATGCTCTGACGGGTTTATTTAACCGTAGAGGCTGTGATGAAAAATTAAAAGACTTAGAGTTAGAGAACACACACTCATCGGTTTCTATCGACATTGATCATTTTAAAAAATTTAATGACGCTTTTGGCCATGCCATTGGTGATAAAGTCATTCAAAGAGTTGCATCAACCATACAAGAGCATATCAGCTCTACTGATTTCGCAGTACGATTTGGCGGTGAAGAATTTATGGTGGTATTAGCTAATAAAAATAAAAATGATGCAAAAGCAGTCGCTGAAAGAATTCGAATAGCGATAACTAACTTAAAGTTAAAACAGAAAAAATCGAATACTTTTTTACCGTCAATCTCAGTTTCTGTTGGTATTGCTGAATGTCAAAAGGATCACAACTGGAAGTCTGTATTTGAGATGGCCGATTCAGCATTGTATCAAGCAAAAAGTGCCGGTAGAAATTGCTGCGTAGTTATATAAGCTTATATTTTGAATAAAGGTGTCATCAATACACCTTTATTCAAACCTCATGATTATACAGGCAGGCCTGAGTGGAATTTAAAATCATTATCTGGTGATGAAATAAGTTCAGCTTCCTTTTCACCGAAAAATTTAACTCGTTCAGAAATATCTTGTCCTGATATTTCTTCAGCCAAAGTCAAATAGTCTTGATAGTGACGCGCCTCGGAGCGTAACAACGAAATGTAAAAATCGCCAAGCCTTTTATCAACATGTGGCGCAAGCTTAGCAAAACGTTCACAAGAACGTGCTTCAATGTAAGCACCTACTATTAGCTTATCGACCATTGCATCGGGCTCAAATGTTTTAACGTTTCTGAGCATACCTTTGGCGTATCGACATGGTGTAATACTGCAATATTCAATACCGTACTCATCCATAATTTCTAGCACTTGATAAAAATGGTGTAATTCTTCTTTAATCAGTACCACCATTTTATCAATTAACTCTTGTCCATATTTTGAGTCAGATTTAGGAATAACCGCTTTAGATAACTTATTCTTTGCAGGTAGTTCACGCCAATCCCCTTCCCTTTTATAAATAAGTCTTTCAAAAGGTTCTAGCCATGCTAAAAGTGTGTTGGCACTTTCTTTATCTACCGCATACTTACGAATTAAAAACATCGCTGACTGCGCCGCTTTAAGCTCACAAATCAAATGATCTATTAAAATAATGGGAAGATTTTCTTTTTTTACCGCTTCATCAATCCACGCTTGTGGGGTTTCACATTTAAGAAATGACTTTATGGGAGCTAGTAAATTTTCGGAGGACATAAATTTGAACTTATTTTAGAATAAACATTAAATGATAATTAATTTTATCATATTCATATCAATAATAATTCGGCAATTCTGTTGAGAATATAATACCAAGGTTAAAGTTATCGATTGATTTTTATTCTCCTTTTACCATATTACTGACAATTTCATTAATGGAAACTGACCTCGAAACAGTCAGCAAAGATACGAACGGACATTTGAATTGCTCTATTTAGCGACAAATGAATCGACATTAGGGGTATGAATCAATATATTCCCATCCTTTATAAAAATAGAGTTTTTCTATAAGACGTTCTAGGTTAACAAAACCATCTCCTATAAGCGCGACTCGACTAAAAAACAAAGCAATGTTAAAAAATTAAACTAAGCTTTATTCATATTGGCCATTTAATTGTGATAAGCCGAAATATTCCACTTTTATCACGCATTCAGTAGCACATGGACGAAAATGAATAAAAAAAAAATACAATCTAGATGGAAATCATTGCTGGGTTTTACGTCAATCCGCACAGATATTACCCAACAAAAGAAAGATATAGATAATCTTGCTATAGCAAAACAACAAGCTGAATCTGCCAAATTTGCCTTAGACCAACACTCTCTTGTATCAATCGCTGATGTTGAAGGTATTATCCTTTATGTGAATGATAAGTTTGTTGAAATAAGTGGTTACCAAGAAAGTGAGCTGCTTGGTAAAAAGCACAGCGTGCTTAATTCAAATAACCAACCCAAATCATACTGGCAGAATATGCATGAAACAGTATTAGCGGGAAAAACGTGGCATGATGAAGTGCGTAACAGAGCCAAGAATGGCGACTATTATTGGGTTGATACGACGATAGTTCCAAATTTCGATAGCAATAAACAAGTTAATGGTTTTACGTCAATCCGCACAGATATCACCCAACAAAAGAAAGATATAGATAATCTTGCCATAGCAAAACAACAAGCTGAATCTGCCAAATTTGCCTTAGACCAACACTCTCTTGTATCA
>JAQWHO010000369.1 GCA_029249355.1 Thalassotalea sp. | reverse complement strand
GTCATCACTTTATTGAGTATTACCTCAGTATCGGGCTTCAGCGCGAAAGACTTGATCGCTCTATTCGTTCTGGTAGTGATACTAGATACATTATCGTAACGAACAGGGAATCTATTAAGTAGTTTTGTAGAGGTTTGATTGTCTGCTTCTCTGGCTTTCATTAAACTTTCAATCATCTCGGAATATAGCAGCTCAAAATCTCTACCATCATCAGGCAAACCTACAATACAACGAATGTACATTGGTGCTTTAGTGACAGTAACACCTTTAAATTCTGAAAACTTTTTATATTCAGGCTCACAACCAGTAACCACATCAAGCAGCTCACATGAAGCATTTACGTAATCTAATAACGCCTGTTCTTTGTTAAAAAAAGTGGCCCAAAATTTAGAGTGCTCTTTTGCCATGCTCAGTAAGTGTTCCTATAATTGTTTTTTTTGGAGAGGTAATAACTTCTTCGGTGTATTTTATGGTCAAGTGGGTTATCTGATCAGTCAAAGAATTCAAAGACCTATAAAGCAAAAAACTTAACCATGAATGAAGCACGATTAAGCTTTTAATGTTTATAACTACAGAATGCTGATAAATTATTAGTCATACCAGCGATACACGCCTGTTTTATCGTGAGGTCGGTGCGTAAAAACATGTTCAATGATTTTTGATGCTACGTATACTAAGCCGCCTAATATCATTAACGTCCAGCCAAAAACCTTTCTTAATTTAGATTTCGCTTGAGGAGCTAAGTCGATTTGATTTTGATCGTAAACAGCCTCTTGTTTATTTTTATTGGTCATAAAAACCTCGTTACTCCTTGATGTTGGATAATTTGATTTTACTTAATTAATAAATAAAAACAACTTGATTGAGTAGTAATTATACTAAAAACACAAAACGATAACAAGATTATATTGCATATATCACTTGTAATATATGCAATCAACTATATTTAAAAGTTTGTTTGGGTAGTCTGCGAATTGAGTTACTGACTACCCTGAATTATGAACTTTGGTTTAACTAGTGGACTCTTTACCAGCTTTAAAGGCTGCCTTACCCGCTTTACCAGCAGTCCCGGCACCTGACTTAGCGGAGCTTTGCCCTTCCTTAGATGATGCTTGTGCTGCATCGCTAATCCCCATAACAGCTTCTTTGCTTATCATCATCCCAACTTTACCAAGTATGGTTAACCACACTAAAGGTAAAATAAAATATGAATAACTTGTAGCAGTAAATATAGCGAACTGCGTCGTACCATGTGACGTATCAAGGGAACTATAAGCAGAAGATGACATGGCGAACAGGTTATCACTGAGCCAATCGCACACTTCAAAAATAAGGACAACAAACTCTAATCCGAATATTGTTACCAGGTACCCGCCTATAAGCTTCATATCGTAATTGGAAAGTAAAAATATGACAGGTGCCATCATAAATACAACACATTGGATCATTGCTAAAATTGGATTAGCTAATACCCTGACATACCAAGCATCTACCATTTTCTTTACGCCAGCAACCCCGGTTCCAACACCTACGATTGTATCTTTCAAAAAATCTAGGCCGGAAACCTCCGAGTTGCTTTGTGTTTTTTCAAAATTATTAGCGCCCGGATTATTAACAGCTTCAACTAAGCGTTTCATGATCACGGAGATACCATTTTTAGCCTGATTATCATCTCCAAAATATTTATTAAAGGTCATTTTAAGCGAATCTAATGAATCTATTACGTATGGGGAATCTAGATCTTCTATTTCGGTTTTGTAATCCTGCTTTACGTACCCTTCAAGTATATCGTAGTAATGGTCGCACTGAACCACTACATTGCCGTCATCTTGAACTGCATCTAATGCTAAATAGTTTCCTTGTTTAGCGTATTGACCATTTGAAAGATTAGGAGAGCTTGCATTATAAGCTCTCTGCACTCGTTCAATGTAATTCTCTAATGGTACAGTTGCCGTACTTGTAGGTAAGGCATACGTAGCATTACCTCCAGTTGCACCACCAGTAAAGTATGGGGCACCTATCCAGTATTTGTCATATACTTCGTCAGCGGTCATATTCTGTGAAATAGTCGCCTCTTTAAATAAGGGTGCATAACATTGCTTAATAACATCAACCAATACATCTTGCGTATCTTTATGTTTAATGTTGAGATTTTCTACGCTTAACCCTATCGAAACAATATCTGTCGAGCAAGGTATGGAAGAGATAACTGCATTTGTAAATTTCGTTGAGTAATTCTGGACAAGACCAATAATGATAGGAGGTCTTGCTTCTACCCCGTTAACAGATAAGTTTATATTGTTAATCGTCAATGAGCTGGCTGATTTGTTTTCGTTGCCACTATTGAGTACATTTACAAGCGGTGATTGGTCTAATATCGTGTTTAAAAAACCGTCGTTCACATCTGGCTTACATGTGTGATCATTGTAAGTGATACTTGTAACCGATAATGGTTCACCTAATGGCATCATAAAAAACACCATAACAAGTACTATTTTTATTGTGCCTAGCTCAATGTATCTAAGCGCCATAGAACCGCGATCACCTTCATCATCACCATTTTTATATGCGTCTACTACCGCTTTAGCAACCATCAATAATATAGGTATAGCAAATGCACCTGTTATGATCATTAAGTCCCAAATACGGTTATTTAGGAAAAAACCAAGGAGCATGGTGTAGCCTTCATAGGCTTCATTAATAATCATATCCAAACCCCCCTATAAATCATAAGAGCTTCGATAATCACGAATAAAGCCGTTAAATAAATTCTAACTTTTATGAGTTGCTGCTTAGTTTTTGTGTTATTTAAAAGTTTCTTTTTATCAATATTTAATTTATGGCAAATATATAAGGGCAGCCCCCATATAACGAGGGTGTATATCGCCAGCCTAAACATTAAAAAATAAATTAGGATCGACTCAACTTCAACATTCTTATCAAGAGCGAATACGACAAGCATCAATAACGCTGATATAGCGACAAGCTTAAACAACCACCAAGAGTTTAAAAATAATTTACGGACCATTATCTAAATACTCCTTTGTCACCTTGGATCAGTAAACCTTCAGACATTCTATTTTTCATTGCACGTTGTAATAACGTAGTAGAGGCATTTCGATTAATGTAACTTCTAAATTTATGTTCGCGCTCGACGTTATCCATTTCCCAATCAAGCAGCTCAAGTTTTCTTTCAATATCTTCCTGAATAAACCCTGTACTTTGAATGCTTGATTCCAACATCCCTGTATAAAGAATTCTGCGAGCAACAAGTGTTTTCTCTATGGTTATTTGTGATGCAAATTCTTTAGACAATGCATCAATATAACCTAGCGTCACTGGAGCATCCATTGACATCAGCTCATTAAACATTACTCTTGTCACCATCGATGGAGATATTCGGCTATTTAACTCACTAATTGCTTTATTGGTTTCAAATTGTGATGAGCTGTTACTGATACTTTCGATTATTTCCTCCATTTCCAACGCTATTTCTTTTTGAAGTACGGTAATTTGATAACCAACTCCAAGCGGTTTAGTGTTTTCAATTGCATTGGTGTCTTCTGCTGTTCTGTATTTGGTTTCACCGACAATACTAACGATGTATTTTTCAGCATCTT
>JAQWHO010000368.1 GCA_029249355.1 Thalassotalea sp. | reverse complement strand
ATGATGGTTCATTAATGGATGATGGTAAAACACCGTCTAGTTACGAATATAATGTTGATGTAACGCGCCGCACCGTTGAAATGGCACATGCTTGTGGTGTTTCTGTAGAAGGTGAATTAGGTTGTTTAGGTTCATTAGAAACAGGTGAAGCGGGTGAAGAAGATGGCATTGGCGCTGTTGGAAAATTAACCATGGATCAAATGTTAACAGATCCTGAAGAAGCAGCCGATTTTGTTAATAAAACGCAAGTTGATGCTCTTGCAATCGCATGTGGAACATCACATGGCGCATACAAATTTACTCGACCACCAACTGGCGACATTTTAGCGATTGATCGTATCAAAGCTATTCATGCGCGTATTCCTAATACCCATTTAGTGATGCACGGTTCATCATCTGTACCTCAAGATTGGTTAGCAATCATCAATGAATATGGTGGTGCTATTCCAGAAACTTACGGTGTACCTGTTGAACAAATTTGTGAAGGTATTAAGTACGGCGTTCGTAAAGTAAATATTGATACTGATTTACGTTTAGCTTCTACTGGCGCTACTCGTCGATTTTTAGCACAAAACCCAAGTGAATTTGATCCGCGTAAATTTTTAGCTGAAACCACTAAAGCAATGACGGATATTTGTATCGCACGTTATGAGGCATTTGGTACCGCCGGCAATGCTGGAAAAATAAAGCCAATCTCACTCGATAATATGTTTGAAAAATATAATAGCGGCGAGCTAAACGCTTTAATTAAATAAGCTTCAGCACCTCGTATACCTTCAGGTATAAAAGTCAAAACGTCATCTCAATATAGGACGCACCCTCATTTTTGATGACGTTATCTACAAGGATGTAGATCACTCTATTTTCTCTATAATTCTCTCAAATTTTATAAAATTTCACGGTAATCCCCTCTTTCATAGCCTAATTAGCAAAATATAGTTGGTATGGTCATAATGATTGATTATAATTCGCGCTCAAAATATACCGGAGATTATTTATGGAACTTATAACTACTTGGTTTACTGAAAATCAAACAATGCTGCAAGACGTAGCGATTAAATTTATTGTTGCTTTACTGATCCTAATTATTGGTAAAATTATTGGCAAGCTGATTCGTAAAGGTGTTCAAAAGTTACTTGAACATAAAAATGTTGATAATACTGTTATTTCATTTGTTTCAAGTTTGGCTTATGGTTTAGTTATATTAGTATCCTTTATTGCCGCTATTTCTCACTTAGGCTTTAATACCTCTTCTCTGGTTGCAATTGTTGGTGCTGCTGGTTTAGCAATTGGCTTAGCTTTACAAGGCTCTTTATCAAACTTTGCTTCAGGTATCTTACTTATTTCATTAAAACCATTTAAGTCTGGGGATTTTGTTGAAGTATCTGGCACTGCAGGGGTTGTTGAAGAAGTGAATATTTTTTCAACACAACTACGCACTGGTGATAATAAAACCGTTATTATCCCTAACGGTTCTATTACTAGCAGTACAATTACCAATTATTCAAAAAAACCAACTCGCCGTATCGATTTAATCATTGGTGTAAGCTATGACGCTGACTTAGCAAAAACTCGTGATATTTTAACTCAGGTCACTTCAAGTCATGAACTCGTTCTTAAAGACCAAGCTGTGACCATTGGCGTAAGCGAACTTGCTGATAGTTCAGTAAATTTTGTTGTTCGTCCTTGGGTTAAAACTGAAAACTATTGGCCTGTTTACTTTGCGCTTTTAGAAACTATTAAAGTAGAACTAGATAAAGCTGGTATCGAAATCCCGTATCCACAAATGTCTGTACATGTAAATCAAGAGAACCAAGAGAACTCCAATGAATCATAAAATTATAATTGCAGCATTATGTTGCCTTCCATTTATAAGTGTTGCACAAGAAAGCAAAGAAGAGTCGCCACTTACGGCTTCTGCTGAATTAGGGATGCTTTATAAAACCGGTAATACTAAAAGCGCTGATATTAAAACAGGTTTTGATGTTAAGTATGAAGAAGCATTATGGCGTAGCACATTAGAGTTTGATTTATTAGTAAAAAAAACCGAAACAACCGACGCTAATGGTGAAGATAATTTCGATACATCAGATCAGAAATGGACTGTTGAATCTAAAACTAACTACACCCTTGATAAAAATAGTAAAAACTATGTCTATGGCGACATAGCCTATGAAGATAATCGTTTTAGTGGTTTTGAAAACCAAAGTTCTATCTCAGCCGGTTGGGGTCGTCATTGGTTTAAAAATGAAAAATCTTCTTTATTTGCTGATATTGGTCCTGGTTATAAGCGTGATGTGCTTAAAGCAACAGATACAGAAGAAAGTAAAACCAACAGTTCATTTATTGTTCAGGCGCAAGCGCTTTACTTAAGAAAAATAAATAAGCATGTTGAATTCAAACAACTATTAAGCGCTAAGTATGCAATAAAAAGTGGTGCGAATAGTAAATATAAAGCTGAAACGTCAATTAAAACAAAGCTTATTGATACGTTAGCATTGAAATTTTCATTTATTATCGATCACAACACTGATGTTGATGAAGGCGCGGAAAGAACTGATACTCAAACCGCAATGACGTTAGTTTATAGCTTCTAATAAAGCGTAAACGACTCAATGTTAATAAAAAGCAACCCGTATAGAGGTTGCTTTTTTATCTAAAACGGCTAAAAAACGAGCCTGTAATTGTATTGTTATCTGCTCAGGGAAAAGAGACATTTTAAGCTGTTTTTGGCTATATTGAACGTTCAGGAGAACCTTTAGGGAAAGCGATGTGTAAATTCATTTAAAGAGTTTTTTATCAGGAATTTTAATCTTTAATTTTCAGTAAAATAGGTATCAAAAACATTATTGCTAATAAATAATGATGCCTTAGTAGAAATGCTTTTTAACACCTCAACATCATTTTCTTGCCACTCGGTTTTAGTACCGGTTCGTTCACAGCAAACAAGGCCTAATGGCGAAGAGTTATCTTTTAAGAAGGTAACATCTAACATTGAATGGATGTTATGCACATCAAAATACCCCACGTTAAAGCATTTAGATATTTCATTCACTCGAGCATCAGAGGCAACTAAAATTTCTTGATTTGTAATATGCTCAAAGTAATCTCCGTAATCTTTTGCAAATAACACTTCTCCTTTGGACTTTGTCCCCTCTTCATCAATACACATTAGTGAGGTCATTTCTGAATAATCAGCACTAAACAACCAAATACTAACCCGATCACAAGTAGGAATATCCGATTTAACGGCTAAACAAATTTTTAATAACTTTTCTTTAAGCGAAACCCGAGGGTTACTTAAATAAACAGAAAGATTTGCAGATTGAACCATATAGTCAAAAAAGTAGTGATTGATAGCCAGATTATAGTTAGATAAATACAATCTACCTAAAAAATAGTAAAAAAATTTAATAAAAAATTAATCCTGCCGATATATTTATTACTAGCACTTAACGAAGATATTATAATGGAAAATCAATTAGAATTAAAAACGCACATAATCAAATTGACCCAAAAGCAAATTGATTCTGAAGTCGCTCAACATTTCAATCCTTCGAATAGAGACATGTTAAGAATGTTAAATGAAAAAGCATTAGATAGAGCTTTTCAACTTGATAGAGCACGCGCATAAAATAGCCAAACATTATCATAATGTTATAAATACCCTATTTTTCTTCGCTACTTTATTTCAAAGTTACTTTAATCACATTTGCTTGCCCTGCTTCTTTCACCTAAAATATCGTCATTAGAATTTTCCCTTCAAATAAAAGGTTTCCTATGGCTCAGCCACTACCAGATAAATTCATCATGTCGATGAATCGCGTTTCAAAAATTGTCCCACCGAAACGAACTATTTTAAAAGACATTTCTTTATCATTTTTCCCAGGCGCTAAAATTGGTGTTTTAGGTTTGAATGGTTCAGGTAAATCAACCCTACTACGCATTATGGCTGGTGTTGATAAAGAGTTTGAAGGTGAAGCGACTGCTTTAGCGGGTACTAAAATAGGCTATTTACCACAAGAGCCTCAACTTGATGAAAACCAAACTGTACGTGAAGCTGTTGAAGAAGGCGTTTCTGAAGTTAAAAACGCGATGGCTCGCCTTGACCAAGTATATAACGAGTATGCTGAAGAAGGTGCTGATTTTGACGCTCTTGCCAAAGAGCAAGGCCAGCTTGAAGATATAATTAACGCACAAGACGGTCATAACATTGATAACGTTTTAGAACGTGCCGCTGATGCTTTACGTTTACCTGAATGGGATCAAAAAATTGCTGTGCTAAGTGGTGGTGAACGTCGTCGTGTCGCACTATGTCGTTTGTTACTTGAAAAGCCAGACATGCTATTACTTGATGAACCAACTAACCATTTAGATGCTGAATCTGTTGCGTGGTTAGAACGCTTCTTACATGATTATTCAGGAACTGTGGTTGCTATTACCCATGATAGATATTTCCTCGATAACGTTGCAGGTTGGATACTAGAACTTGACCGCGGTCATGGTATTCCATATGAAGGTAACTACACTAATTGGCTAGAACAAAAAGATGCTCGTCTTGAGCAAGAAAAACGCACCGAAAATGCACTAGCAAAAACCATTAAGCATGAGCTTGATTGGGTACGTTCAAACCCTAAAGGTCGCCAAGCAAAATCTAAAGCACGTATGGCGCGTTTTGAAGAGCTATCAAGTAACGAAAATCAAAAACGTAATGAAACGAATGAATTATATATTCCACCTGGGCCACGCCTTGGCGATAAAGTTATTGATGTTGACAACTTAACTAAATCTTATGGTGATCGCATTTTAATTGATGATTTAAGTTTCAGCATTCCTAAAGGTGCTATTGTCGGTATTATTGGCGCTAACGGCGCAGGTAAATCTACCTTATTTAAAATGCTTTCAGGCGCTGAAACACCAACATCAGGTTCAGTATCTGTAGGTGACACAGTACAACTTGCTAGCGTTGATCAATTCCGTGATGACATGGACGATACGAAAACGGTTTATCAAGAAATATCTGAAGGCAGTGAGATTATTCAAATTGGTACTTATGAAATTCCGGCGCGCGCTTATGTCAGTCGTTTTAATTTTAAAGGCACCGATCAGCAAAAAATTATTGGGCAATTATCGGGTGGTGAACGTAACCGTGTACATTTAGCGAAACTCGTTAAAACCGGTGGTAATGTACTTTTACTCGATGAACCAACCAACGACTTGGATATTGAAACGTTACGTGCCCTAGAAGAAGCTATTCTAGAATTTCCAGGTTGCGCCATGGTTATTTCGCATGACCGTTGGTTCTTAGACCGTATCGCGACTCACATCATCGATTATCGCGATGAAGGTCAAGTAAACTTCTTTGAAGGTAACTTTACTGAATATGACGAATGGTTGAAGAAAACCTTAGGTCCTGCAGCATTAGAACCTCACCGTATTAAATACAAGAAAATTGGTTAATTCAATTAAAAGTAGAAAGTTAATATTTTGATTTAAGGCATCTTTTTACCTCAAAGTAGGTTAATAAAGATGCCTTTTTTTAAAAATGAGGCTATGCTAAATATAACTATTCATAACTTAAACAGTACAATGGAAAATAGACGCCAATTTACCAGAATTTTATTTTCAATCGATGCTCAATTGGAAGTAGAAGAACAATCGTATACTGTTAATATTCATGATATTTCATTAAACGGTGCATTAGTTACCGCGCCTGAAAATGCAGAAAAAATCAAAAACAAATTAGGCTTATTAACTTTTCAACTTGCCGACAGTGATCTGGAAGTTTCGATGCATGTTGCCATTGTTCATGTTGAAAAAGATGAAATAGGTCTGCAATGTAACGCGATAGACATTGACAGCGTCACTTATCTTCGCCGTCTGGTTGAGTTAAATTTAGGCGATGAAAGTCAGTTAAATAAAGAGCTATCGCAACTCAGTAGCCAATCGTAAGCTATAAACTAAGCGATAAAATAACCCTTTAAATTTCTCCTCTTTTTATTCATTGTAAAAGGACGCATTATGAACCACCTAATTATTTCATTTATTAGCCCTGACCGCCTAGGACTCGTTGACACGCTTTCCAATGTTGTCCGACAACACCAAGGAAATTGGCAAAAAAGTAGCCTTCATCATTTATCAGGCTATTTTGCCGGTGTTATCGAAATTGCTGTTTCAGCAGAGCAGTCCGCAAGCTTAATTGATAAAATACAAAGTATTAAAGACTTCAAATGCCAAATTGAAACGGCCTCTGCCAATCACTCAAACACGCATGCCAATATTGTGATTGAGCTTACAGCCAACGATCGCTCTGGCATCGTACAAGAAATTTCTTCAGTGATTCATAGTCAAGGTGGTAACTTAATGAAACTGGTGAGCTCTCACGATAGTGCACCTCATTCAGGACAAGAATTATTTAAAGCGAAAGCAACCATTTCAGTTGCAGAAAATAGCGTCGATAAATTAATTGATGCACTTGAAAGTCTTGCCGATGATTTAATTGTGGATATTTCAAGATAAAAGTTCACTAATGTTACATAAATAAGTAAACCGTCAAATTAATGTAACATTCATATTATAAACTTATTTTTCTTTATAAAAGAATAAGTTGTATGTGTAGATGATTGATGATGATATGAAATTTAACAAAGAACTCAGTTGGTTATCATTTAATGAAAGGGTACTGCAAGAAGCTGCAGATCAAACAGTCCCCTTAATTGAGCGAATCCGTTTTTTAGGCATTTATTCTTCCAATCTTGATGAGTTTTTTCGTGTTCGAGTTGCCGGCATTCGTCGTCGCGCCATATTAGAGTCAGCCCAAGAAACATCAAAAGATAAATGGCGTATTATCAATAAAAAAATTAACGACAAAGTTAATGTCCTAACGAAAAACTTCAATCAAATCACACAAGATATATTTGCTCAGTTAGCTCAGGAAAATATTTTCACCATTTTTGACGATCACAATAACGACACCTTCAATGAACAATTAAGTACTCAGCAATTATCATGGCTTAAACAGTATTTCGAACATCGTATTATTCGTCATATAACCCCTATTATTTTGCATTCAAAAACTCAACTCGCTAATTGTATTGACGACGATGGCATCTATTTTTTAGTCACTCTTCATTATCAAGAAAACATCAATTATGCCTTAGTAGAAATTCCTAGAGAAAATGTAAAACGTTTCATCGAGTTACCTAATGAAAATAATGTCGGTCGTTTAAATAATGATGAAGCAAAATTCATCGTACTTCTTGATGACGTTGTTCATTATTTTATGAAAAAGTTATTTGTCGGTGTTTTTCCTTTCGATCATATCGAGGCATACTCGATGAAATTGACACGAGATGCAGAATATAATTTAACCGATGATCTCGATGAAAGCTTGCTCGATCAAATGTCTAAAGGTTTAAAGCAGCGATTAAAAGCCGACTTAGTGCGTTTAGTGCATGACCAAAACATGCCTGAACACATGACAGAATATTTAAGAAAATCTTTAAAAGTAAAAGACTTAGAAGCCCTCTCTCAAGGTGTTCGTTATCGACATTTTAAAGATTTCATAAAATTTCCCAATCTAGGCGGTAAACATCTGGAGAATGAAGAATTACCGGCACTAGATTCTGCACACTTTACTCAACATCCTTCCGTATTTGATGCCATTAGTCAGCAAGATATTTTATTGTATTATCCATATTATAAATTTAAACATTTAACTGAATTCGTTCGCCAAGCATCATACGACCCGCTCGTTCGACATATAAAAATTAATATTTATCGTGTAGCAAAGCATTCTCGTATTATTCAATCATTGATTGAAGCCGTAAAAAATGGCAAAAAAGTCACGGTTGTAATTGAATTGAAAGCTCGATTTGACGAGCAAGCCAATATCGAATGGGCAAAATTAATGAAAGATGCTGGCATTGAAGTTGAACTCGGTATCGAAACATTAAAGGTACATTCAAAATTATGCTTGATCACCCGAATTGAAGACGAAAAATTAGTACGCTACGCGCATATCGGCACAGGTAATTTTCATGAAAGCAACGCACGTGTTTATACCGACTTTGCATTATTCACTAAACACAAAGAAATTTGCCAAGAAGTCAATAATATCTTTTCATTTGTTTCGCACAGTTATTTACGTTTTCGCTTTAACCATTTAATTGTGTCGCCATTAACTTCTCGTCGCCGTTTATATCAACTCATTGATAATGAAATACAACTCGCTGAACAAAATCAAAAAGCAGGCATTACCTTAAAATTAAACAATTTAGTTGATAGTGGCCTAATTAATAAGCTTTATGCGGCAAGTCAAGCGGGCGTGAAAATTCGCTTAATTATTCGCGGTATGTGCTCATTAATTCCGAATATTAAAGATATCAGCGAAAACATAAAAATCATCTCTATTGTTGATCGTTTTTTAGAACATCCTCGTGTGATGCTCTTTCATAACGACGGTAACCAACAACTGTTTATCACTTCCGCTGATTGGATGGAAAGAAACTTAGATCACCGTGTGGAAGTCGCCTGCCCTATTTATGATGAAGTCTTAAAAAAGCAAATTATTGATATTTTAGAAATACAGTTTCAAGATAATGTTAAAGCGCGGATCATTAATAAAACGCAAAATAACCGCTATGTCAGTCAAGGAAAACGAGAGCCTCTACGCTCACAAATTGCCATTTACGATTATTTAGTGGATCATGAAAAACAGTTAATAAAAGCACAGCAACTAATAACCTCAACAACAGATCACAAGGGATAAACTCACTTAAACAATGAATGCAAGCTCAGACATCTCAGAATCAACATCACCTCCCGCCGAACAATATTTAGCGGCACTTGATATTGGCTCAAATAGTTTTCATTTTGTCTTAGCTAGACAAGTAGGCGAACACACCCAAATTATTCATTGTGAAAAATATCGCGTACAGCTTGCACAAGGGCTTAATAACAAAAAAATCCTTTCTCAAGAAGCCATTGAGCGAGGCATAGCAACCCTCGAAAACTTAGCTGCTTCAACTCAACATATTGATAAGAAAAACTTTAGGGCCGTTGCAACGTTCACCTTAAGGCAAGCTAAAAATTCAGGAGAATTTATAAAAGCCGCCGCCAAAGTTTTTCCTTTTAATATTGAAGTAATTTCAGGTCACGAAGAAGCTCGACTCATTTATCAAGGTGTCGCCCATCATCGGCAATATAACGTGCAACAACTCGTTATTGATATTGGTGGTGGCAGTACAGAATGTATTATTGGCAAACAATATAAAGTAAAAGCTTTAGACAGCCTAGATATAGGGTGTGTGAGTTACCAACAGCAGTTTTTCCCTAACGGCATTATTTCAGCTAAAGCATTTAAACAGGCCATCAGCAACGCAAAGCATGAAATAGATGGCATTGCCAAACGTTTTAAAAAATTAGGCTGGAAACATGTTATGGGAACTTCTGGCACCATTAAAGCCTTAGTGAAAATCATTAATTATCAGCAAGAAATACCTAGAGCCATCACCCAAAAGGATCTCAATGCATTAAAAAAGCAATGCCTCAATTTTAAACATTGTGATGATATAGCAATAGACGGATTAAAAGAAAGTCGTCGTTCTGTCATTTGCGCAGGACTTGCTATTTTAATTGCCGTGATGGAAGGGCTTGAAATTGATTCAATTGAATATTGTCAGTATGCACTTCGCGAAGGAGTGCTATACGAACAACTAGAAAATAGTCAGCATAACAATATAAGACTTCGCA
>JAQWHO010000367.1 GCA_029249355.1 Thalassotalea sp. | reverse complement strand
GAACCAACCAACCATTTAGACTTAGACGCAGTTATTTGGTTACAACGTTGGTTAAAACGTTATACCGGCACATTAGTGCTTATTTCTCATGATAGAGATTTTCTCGACGATGTTATCGGCCAAATTTTACATATAGAACAGCAGACTGCGAAATTATACTCAGGGAATTATTCGGCCTTTGAACGCCAACGTGCTGAACAACTTGCCCAGCAAGATGCTCAATTTCAAAAACAGCAAAAAGAAGTCGCTCATTTAACCGCCTTTGTTGACCGTTTCAGGGCTAAAGCCAGTAAAGCAAAACAAGCGCAAAGCCGATTAAAACGCTTGCAAAAACTGCCAGATTTAGCGCCAGCACATGTGGATAGTCAATTTACTTTTAGTTTTGATAATCCAGAGCATATGCCTTATCCATTATTATCTTTAGATGATAGTACTTGTGGCTACAACGATGATGCCATCATATTAAAGCAAGCAAATATTTCATTAGTGCCGGGTAGCAGAATAGGTTTGCTGGGCAGAAATGGTGCGGGTAAATCAACGTTAATTAAATCTTTAGCTGGCGATATAAAGATTCTTCAGGGAACGCGTTATTGCGCACAAGAATTGCGTATCGGTTATTTTTCACAACACCAACTTGAACAATTGCACATGCCTTCAAGTGCGATTGACCATATTATTCGAGCTAAACCTGATTTTAAAGAATTACAAGCACGGACATTTTTAGGTCGCTTTGGCTTTAGTGGTGATCAAGCTTTATCGCCAGTAAAAACCATGTCAGGTGGTGAAAAAGCACGTTTAGTTTTAGCGTTAATTGTTTTAGATAAGCCTCAATTATTATTATTAGATGAACCAACTAACCATCTCGATTTAGAAATGCGCCAAGCCTTAGTACTTGCTTTACAAGACTTTAATGGCGCGATTATTCTTATTGCCCATGATCGGTATTTATTAGAATCTTGTGTTGATGAGTTTTATTTAGTTGCCAGTGGTCATGTCAGTGAGTTTTCCGGTGATATAGATGATTATCAGCAATGGTTAAATGATGATAAAAAACTAACACTTCAATCAACTAAAAATTCAGCGAAATCATCTACGAACAATGATAGTTCAATCGATAAAAAACAACAACGTCAGCAGCAAGCGGAATTAAGAAAAGTCGCAGCACCACTGAAAAAACAAGCACAACAATACGAGAAAAAAGTACAACAATGGCAAAATAAACTCGCAGAAGTAGAAGCTGTTTTAGGTGATAGTGAAATTTATCAAGCTGAAAATAAAAATCGTTTGGCTGAGTTAATGAAAGAACAAGGGAAGTTGAAGCAAAGCATTGAAGAAAATGAAATGCTTTGGCTCGAATTAGAAGAGCAAATAGAAGAAATAATGTCGCAACAATAGCGAAACTTTTCTATCAATTGCTACACTTAATAACAGATAAATAAAAATTACAAATAATTAAGGTGCTTTATGAAAACATTTCAAACAATAGCATTACTAGTCGCACTTTCTGCAAGCTTTTTAGCCAAAAGCTTTGATGGTGATTTAGAGTTAGGTATTTTTGAACTCAATCGAGGCGAGTTTAAAGCGGCCATGGCAGAGTTTGAGCCATTACTAGCAGAAGAATACTCTCCTGCGCAATATCAAATGGCATTAATTCATCAAAATGGTTGGGGAGTAAAAAAAGATCCTCAAAAAGCTTTTGAATTTATGAGTTTAGCTGCTGCTCAAAATTATCCAGACGCCCTGTTTAATTTATCTGTGATGTATAGTGAAGGCGAAATTGTTAAGAAGGATTTAAAAGCCGCTTTTGCTTTGATGGAAAAAGCCGCCGATAAAGAATTACCCAGTGCACAGTTTAATTTAGGTGTTATGTATGCTGAGGGAATTGGCGTCGATAGAAACATAGCAAAAGCCGCAAGATTTTATGAAATGGCGGCGAGACAAAACTATACCTTAGCACAATTCAATTTAGCTTTAATGTATTTTGAAGGTAAAGGTGTGAAGAAGAGTACTCAAATGTCATATGTATGGAATTATATCGCTGCAAGAAGTGGTTATACACCTGCGATTAAAAGCCGTGATATGGATGAGCATAAACTCAGCGTCGAAGATATTCAAAAAGGCCGTGATCACGCAAACTCACTTTACGCGCAAATTATTGAGCAAATAGATTTAAAAAGTAAAAAACGCGCTCAACAACTTTATTAGCAGATAAATATTTTAGCTCGCCCTAATACATAACCAGTCCGAATAATTCATTATTCGGACTGATTTTCTTAAAATTCAAAGTTTGATCTACATCACATAACTACCGCACCTATTTGGTTAAAATAGCTTTATTAATTTAAGGTTTAAATAAGCAAATTTGGAGTAACTTATGAATTTTTTTAACATGTTAATCAATGATCCTGTTGTACTCATTTCTTTTATTGGATTAGCGACTGTAATTGGTATCTGTAGCTTTTATGTTTATTATTTCATCAAAAACATTGAAGAAAACAACTAAATTTTTCAGCTATAGCTTGATGATTTATTAGCTGTTTAACAAAGTTTTAACACACCTCTACCATCAAATTTGTGCATTATATAAGCTATACAGCTTGTTTTTTGCTATAGTTACTTTGAATATTCTACAAAGACTAATTTGAATTTCAAAGGCGGTGACTATGAATGTCTCTATTAATCAAACTTCTCCTTCATTAAGTTTTATCGATCGAATCACTAAAGAGCGAGAAGAAAAAGACGAGAAACTTGCCTCTGGTAAACGTATTAATACCGCTGCTGATGATGCTGCAGGCCTACAAATAGCTAACAGATTAACGTCTCAAATAAACGGTTATCAACAGCTCAGCGTAAACTCACAAGATCAAATAAACGTAAATAATGTTCAATCAGGTCAACTCGCTTCAATTTCTGACGGCTTACAACGCGCTAAAGAGCTATCGGTTCAATCTGGAAGCCCGTTAAACGATAGTAGCGCGATACAAGGTGAGCTCGACCAAATTACCGAACAAATTAATACCATCGCTGGAGAAGCGCTTGATGATCCTAATTTTTTATCAGGATTAGACGCTAGTGACCCTAATGCAGCACAAGCTGCTATAAATAATGCTTTTGAAACACTCAATGTAACTGCGTCATCACTCGGTGCAGAAACAAATGCATTAGAAAGCCAATTTGCCACTTATGAAACAAGTCGCGTTAACGTGAGTGAATCACGTTCTAGAATTGAAGATACCGATTTTGCAGAAACAGCTTCCGAGCAGCAAAAATTAGATACGCTATTACAAGCAACTATTATTACCAAAAAAGACAGTGAAGCCCGTAAAGGTTTATTAATTAATCAATTAATTTAAACTAATAGGGCCTCTATGCTTATTTAGTATTTATCAATGATTTTCTAGCCTACTTTAAATGTAGGATTTTTTATTGGTAAACGTTAAACTAACCGTTGATATCCAATATAACCTGATAAATTCATTTATGATAATTCCTTTTCAGTCGCTTCCTTCTGAAACACTTAACGCAATCATTGAAGCCTTTGTTTTAACTGAAGGTACAGAGTATGGACTACAAGAAGCAAGTTTAACGGATAAAATTGCACAAGTGAAACAACAGCTTGTGCAAAAAAAGGCGGTATTAGTATATTCAGAATTACATCAAACCGTAAATATTTTACCGGCTGAACAATTTGCACAAAACCAATTTATTGATGAGCAAAGCGATAAAAGCCAAAACTAACGTAAAGCTCTATGCGGTTTAATAACTTCCTGCCAAGGAATATCATTATTCCCCATTGAGATAAAATCAGGATTTAATAAACTTTCACGAAGATTATAGGATAATGCATTAAATTCACTGTCTAATATCGTTCCGCCGGCCTCTTCTAAAATACATTGGCTAGCACCTGTATCCCATTCACCCGTAGGACCAATACGTAAATAGCAATCAGCACCGCCTTCAGAAATTAAACAGTTTTTCAATGAACAACTACCTAAAGCAACATAGTCAAATTCAAACTCGTCATTTAAATATTGCCCCATTAAACTCAGCTTTTGCCTGCGACTAATCGCCACTTTGATCTTACGTTTACCGTCATAAGGTTCAACAAAGATTTGCTGGCTACCTTTAGCACTTTCTTTAAAAGCGCCGGCACCTTTTTGTGCATAATAAGTTAATTGATGATCAGGCGCATGAATGACCCCGATGACTGGCCAACCATTCTCGACTAACGCGACATTTACCGCAAAGTCACCACTACCAATGATAAACTCACCCGTGCCATCAATAGGGTCTAATAACCAATACCTTGTCCAGTTTTTACGTTCTTGTAGAGGTAAAGCGCCAACTTCCTCAGAAATAATCGGGATATCTGGCGTTAATCGCGTTAGCTCTGCCATTAAAACATCATTTGCTGCGATATCAGCACTGGTTACTGGGCTATTATCTTCTTTAATTTCAGAGGTATAATCGCCTCGCCTATAATGTTTAGCAACTTCAACACCCGCTTTTTTGCTACTCTCAAGAGCAATTGTTAATAGTTGGTCTAGTTTCATTGCTCATCCTTTATTTTATCTCGAATTAACATTAAAGCAGCAATGCTTCTCGCTTCATTAAAATCAGGGTGTGCCAATAAGGCAGCATAATCAAATAATTTCCACTGAACAACTTCTAAGGGCTCGGGTTCATCACCGACTAGTTTTTCAGGGTAAAGTTGCTGAGCAATAAACATTTCCATTGTTCCGGAAAAAAATGCCGGTGCCATTGCAACAGTATGGAGTGATTCTAACTGCTCAGCGCCGAAGCCAACTTCCTCTTTTAATTCTCGATTCGCTGCTTCTATTGCTTGTTCACCTGGGTCGATCAGACCTTTAGGAAAACCTAATTCGTAGCTATGTGTACCTGCACAATATTCTTTTACTAGCAATATAGTGTCATTATCAATCAGAGGGACAATCATCACCGAACCTCGCCCAGAACCTTCCATACGCTCATAAACCCGCTCAACACCGTTACTAAACGTGAGATCAATTTGTTCAATTGCGAATAAGTTACTTTTAGCAACTTGTCTGCGGTCTCTGATCAAGGGTAAGTTGTTTTTTACAGTCATAATTTTTGGCAAATCATTGAATAACTTCAGAACACTCTTTTATTATTAGATATAATACCTTAGATAACTTGTTTTACTAGGAAAAATCTATGCTTGATTGGTCAAAAATTTCGACAGTTTTATTGGATATGGATGGAACAATTCTCGATTTACATTTTGATAATCATTTTTGGCTGTATCATTTACCTCAGCGATATAGCGAAAGCGCGAATTTAACACTCACTCAAGCAAAACAAAAATTAGTAGAACATTATGAAGAAGTCTCCGGCACTATTGATTGGTATTGTCTTGATTATTGGGCGGAGCAAACTCAATTACCTATTAACGACTTGAAACGAGAAGTTCAGCATTTAATTCAACTACGCAGTGATGCACATGATTTTTTAGTCGCTTTAAAGCAATCTGGACGAGAAATTATTTTAGTCACCAATGCTCACCCGGATAGTTTATCGCTGAAAATAGAACGGACTCAATTAGATCAATATTTTGATGTCTTATATTCAACTCATGAATTTGGTGTAACTAAAGAATCGCAAAAGCTATGGCAACGCCTACAAGAAAAACAACCGTTTGATCTTTCAAACACGTTATTTGTCGATGACAGTATTAATATTCTTGATTCAGCAAAAGAGTTTGGTATTGAACATTTATTGGCGGTTGCCAACCCTGATAGTCAACAACCTGCTCGAACCATCAATGACTACCCTTCGATAACTGACTTTAGAACGCTTATTGGGAGCATTCTTGAAAACCCTAAAAATTAACCTAGGATCCATTGACGTAATTAGCTTATATTTTTATGACGTCTGCACGTAAAGGCGCCAATTTTTTCAAAATTTTATTTTGTAATGGATAACTCACTTGTGATTCTTCAAGCGCCTTAACTAACAATTCAACAACACGATTAAAATCCCCTTCAGTGATATTCATACCCGTATGGATATCTCTCATACTGTCACCTTCAAAGGTACAAGGACCATCGGTTGCTTCACAGAAGTGCTGAATAAAGCCCTTTCTAAAATGATCAACATTAGCATGAGTAAAGTAGTTAATTACATCTGGATCACTTGCAATATTTTGAATAAAAGCATCAACAATTTGTTCAACTTTAGGTGCCCCCCCCAATTCTTGATAAAGCGTTTTCTGCTCAGTTGATGCCTGTTTGTTTATCGCTGTTTGATTTTGGGTGCTACACGCCATCAATACACTAGTAAGAAAAAGTACAAGAATAATTGATTTGATCATCTTAGTAAGTTCCTGTCATTGAAAGGTACCAACCCTGTTGTTTTTCTATTGCCGCAATAGCCCCTAAATTCAAATAAGCCAGAGTAATATTGACATGTTTATTAGGGAACCAAGCAATAAAAATATCCTGCCAATCATCTTCCTTAAGTCCTAAATTATCAGGCTTTTGACGATACTCTACACCAACGGCGAGATGCTTATTCAATAGTACTGCCGCTGAAACTTCTGCATTAATTGAACCATTGCCTTCTTTACCGCCAAAACCTAACAAACCTAATTCATTTGCTTCGGTATAGCGCAATGTAGCATTCCACAATAAATTATATCCAGCTACCGCACCGAGATGTAATTTACTAGCGGCCAGATAAACATCAATACCTTTATCTTTCTTGGCGCCTAAGGCTGACGGTATATCAAATGTGTTAACCGTTTTCGCTTGAATGCCGATAGAGAGTTGTGGCCAAGTGCTGTAAACAATATCGCCATAAAGTCTGATTTTTGCGCCGAAAATTTGTTGTTTTAACGTTAAAGAAAGTGGATTGACATCAAAGTTTTGTTCGGCATAAGACAATTCAACTCGGTCATACAAATTCAATTGTGCACCACAAACATCTAAACGAAAGTCATCAACATTGGCTAATGAGCAAAACCCTGAAATAGCTATTTCATCTTCTGTAGCATATCCAGCTAACTGAGCCCAAGGCACTAATCCGCCACCAGCGGAGCCTTCTACTTGTGAGACGCCTGGGGTCGCAAGTATTTTTCCATTGGCAAAAAGCTGTAAAGGTAGTAAAAGTAAAATAATACTAATAATTCGGTTCATAGTTGTTATACCACTCTACAAAAGCATCGGCATCTACCGGCCTGGAAATATAATAACCTTGGGCATATTCACAACCATAAGAAGCTAATAAAGCAAGACTCTCTTTATTCTCAACGCCTTCAGCAACTACTTGCATATTTAGTTTGTGACCTAAAGAGATTGTGGAGCTGACAATATCCTGGTCTTTAGGACAGGCTTCTAATGATAAAATAAAGCATTTATCAATTTTTAATTCATCAACAGGCAAGCTTTTTAATTTAGATAAGGAAGATTGGCCAATACCGTAATCATCAACGGATATTTGAAAACCTAGTGTTTGAAGGTGTGAGAGTCGTTGCACAACTATTTCTTCATTTTCGGCTAAATCACGCTCTGTTAATTCTAAAGTAAGCTGATTAGGCGAGACATTATATTTTTCTATCGTAGAAAGCAGGTAATCAACAAACTCTGGATGCTGAATATCTTGAGCTGACAAATTAACCGATACACGAATATTTAGCCCTATTTCATTCCATTTTTCCATTTGAATGGCAACGTTTTTAATGACCCAATGCGTAAGACTAACAATTAACCCTGACTTCTCTGCCAAACCGACAAAGTGCTCTGGATTTACAAAGTTTCCAGCTTTATTTATCCAACGAATTAACGCTTCTGCTTTTTCTATTTTGTTATTTGATAAATTAAGCTTAGGTTGATAATTAAGAAAAAGCGGACTGTCTTCAGAATGAATCGCGACTCTTAATTCTTCTATCATTTGTATTTTTTGTAAATACGCTTCGTCTTCGCCATCGACATACTGACGGATAGCTTTTTTTTCCTTGGCAGCAGCACGCATTGCCATGATCACCCTGCGAAGAAGTAATTCAGGCGTTTTGCCATGCATAATAGAATTTACCGAACCTATATTTAATTCAAGATTCATTTTTATATCATCAACCCAATAAGGTTGCGTTAAGCGATCATGTAAATTAATCAGTTCAGGTTCAATCTTATGTAGATCAGAAATAGATAACACTAAAACAAATTCGTCAGAATCGACTCTACCCGCTGCACCGATATTTATACTTTCATGATGCCCGGCAATATAAGTTTGTAATCGCTCAGCCAAAGTTCTCAGTATGGCGTCAACATTTTCTGGCCCTAAGGTATCGTTTAGTTGATTAAGGCTTTTTATATTGATACTCGCTAATAACAAGTCAGCCTTTGCACTGATACGTTCGCCAATAATATTGAGTAACATTTGACGGTTGTATAAACCAGTTAAGTGGTCATGCTCTGCTTGAAATTTAATTTCTTTTTCACGATGACTTATCGCTTCTCCCATCGTGGAAAAGGCATAGTAAAGTTCATTAAACTCTCTGGGTAATTGTTGTTCATTTTTTGCTATTTTAAGTTCACCACGGCTGATACGAGCCGTAAGTTTCATTAAATAGTTAAGCGGCGTTGATATGCCTTTAGAGAGTAATCGTGATAAAAACATTGAAATTAATATAATCAACAAGGCAATAAACAAGATAGATGAAATAAGTTGATTAAACTCTTCGTGAACCTCTTTCAATGACGTAGATAACAGAGCATAAATCCCCGCATTCTCATCAAAAGATATTTTTTTATTAAAGTAGTTTGTTTTACTAATCAATAAATCTAGCGTGGTGATTGGGGCAACGGAAAGGTCGTTTCTTTCATTTTCAAGTTCAAGTTCATCAATGCTTGAAACAATATTTTGCTCATTAACAACTAAGGTAATATCTAACGAAGTTAAGTTTTTCAAATTAAGTAATGACGCTTTGCTTAATTGAAAGCCAACAATGGCATAACCTATTTCTCGTGGCGCTTTAACCGGTAGAACAATCAATTGATAAATGCGTTTATTGATTACGAGAAATTGGCTAAGGTTAGCATTCTCTAACAGTTTGCTAATCTTTTCAGTGACTTGCTTATTCGTTACTTTTTCTTTTGCACTAATTGAAATAAGTTCGCCTTGTAAATCAACCATCATCATTAGATCAGCATTGATCCTTTCGCCATGATTCAGTAAAACGCTTTCAATGGTGTTGTTATCCCGAGTGGCGATCGCTTGTTTAAAACCGAAATCGGCAGTTAATACTCTAGTCGCAGTGACTAATAGTTGCTCTTGTGAAGATAAATATTGTGTTAGTACATTTTGAGCATAACGCATTTGGCGTTCAATTTGCTTTTCAGTGAGTTGCGCTGTTCTAAACGCATAACTGGTCGTTAGCGTAATCGCAGTGATAATGATCAGTAGCGCTGAAAGCCAAGCAACTTGTGAGCGAATACTTAATCTAGTGAGCATGCTTACTTAATTCTCCAAACGTATTGCGAGGGGCTGGAGTTTTCGTTATTACAGTAAGTGTCTGTTCTTTCTCTTTTGAATTAAGTAATGAAATTGGTAGTGTATCTCTATGTTCAACGCCTTTCATCGCGTTTGGGTGCCAAAGAAAAAATGATTTCGCCGAAGAAGGGACTTCATCAATCTCAATTTTTCCCTGTTCATTAGATTTTAGTGTAACTGTATTATCGTGAACGTAAATATAGCCGACCATAGAATCGTGTATATTACACCCCAAAACAACTATTCCATCTTGTTCGAATTTAATTGGGCTTTTAGGGCGAGCAGCATATAGCTTTAGCTCAAACGATTTTGCTGCTGAAAATGAATAAACATGATGTCGAATATCATCACTATTTGGAAAAGACACTAAACTGTTCTTCTTTGCTAAAAGCACGATTGGAGCAAATGATTTATCGACTTGATCCATAATTAATGGAACTGATAAGTCACTTTTCGTAGATTGACTAACGGGAATCTCTAAAACTGCATCCGCTAACGGCTGACCGTGTTGATCAATAATACTAATGGTCGTAGCAAAAGCCGAATTACCAAGAGAAATTAATACAATGAAACAGGCCAATATTGTTTTTTTATCAAGCATATTATTCTTAAATTAAACTTTGAAGTTAAACAATGATGACTTGATTATGACAAGCTAATTCAAATAACGCAAAATTACTTAGTCATTAGATTTTAAAGTGTTTTTACCTCCAAGTGACTTTATAATACATCGATAAAGAGGCGTTTTATATCGATAAAACTTTGAGAAATAATTTAGCCGTATTTGATAGTCAGCACTTTATTATCGCTGATAAAATATAAAGTGCTGAAAGCGAATAACTCGATTAGAAACAGTTAGAAACGTAAACGATAGCGTCCTTGGTTATCTGGTTTTCCTAAAAATGGTAACACTTGTTGTATGGCTTCTGGCGTATTGTTATTAGGCGTTAAATAACCATCACCAGTAGCAGTAAAGCCTTGGCCGATTGCAGCGGTAAAACTCAAACCTAGATCATTTTTTTCATCTAATGTTAAAATAGCATCCCCTTGCTGACAGCTTAAATCGGTTGAAAGTTTTCCTAAGTTCACTTTCTGCTCTAAAACAGTGACTGAAGCTTTTTTCCAAGCAATTTTTCCTGATAACGTCTGACAAATGGCTTTACCTGCAATAAATTCATCTACTTGAATATCAATAAAATCATGTACTTTTACCGGGATAGGTAGATTCAAATAAGGAGTAATGTTACTTGCCCGTAGACTCATAATTCCATTACTTACCCGCGGTACCGTTAATAGTCCATCAATAGTTGCTTGGCCTTCAGGCCCTGACACCAATGCGCCACCAAATGAAAGTTCGAATTGAGGATCCAATAGAAATAATGACAAAGCATTTAATTTAATATCAATATTACTCACTGAAAGTTTTTCATATTTAGCCATACTAATTTGGCTATGCCATATCGAACCACTTACTGTGCCTAACTGTAACTTACTCGGTAATGAAACCCACTGCAGAACGATATTCGCAGGCATTAATATCAATAAACACAGTAAATAAACGCCAATAAAAGCTGCGCTGATTTTAAACCACTTACTCATTAAACTTTTCCTAACTGCAAGCGTTTAACTCGCACTTGTCCAGGTTGTTCACCTTTCGTTAAATCAATTGTCTCAACTTGAATGCCTTCTTTATTAGCTAATTGTTCTAACCAAACCAATAATTGAGAAAAGGCAATATTATCTATCCATACTTGTACACTGTTACTTTGTGGTTGAATACGTGTAATTGTAATAGCTTGTTGTTTAGCGCTGCGATTAACTATAGAAGATAAACTTCCTGAGCTTGCCTGATTATTCCCGCTTTTTTTCTCCGCTTTATAACGCTGTGTTTCGCTGCTAACAAATGTTAATAATTCTTGCTGACGAGTTAATTTTTTCTGACCTTTTTCAATGTTTTCATTCAGTGGTTGCCAAACAAAGCTATAAAAAATAAAGAGTGACACCACGCCAGCTAATGAGCCAATTAATCGCTGCTCGCGAGAATTAAGTGCTAACCACCAAGTTTTCATGATCCTCCTCCTTTAGCAGCAGTTATGCTGAATGAACCGGTAACTTGATCACCTTGATTATTTTGAGCACCTTGAGAAACAGAAAACTGCTGGTTTTCTAATAACGTTTTAAACTGCTCAAATTGTTGATAACCGCTGGCCGTTGCCTGCATACGCAATTCATTTCTATTACCATCAAATTTTATTGATTCAGGCTTTAATTGCGATACTTGGGAAAATGCCGGCTGAATTTTTGATAGCATCATCAGAAAGCTTTCGTCATTATTGGTTGCGCCAATTTCAGCCATTTTTCTTTTTAATTGTGAGCGTATTGTTGAAATGCGCACGCGTTGAGTATTAGGAAATGCTGATTTATATTTTTCAATAATTTGCTGTTCAAGCGCCACATTCTGGCTATTGATCTGCCATAAGGTTGCAGACTTCAAACCAATATTAACAAACAAAGCCATAAGCGCGATTCCTGCCGCCCATGCCCATGTTTTTATTACCGGTGAACGCTTTGATTTAACTTGAAATTCACCCTGTAGTAAATTGAACTTTTGCTGTGGCAATTGTTGTGCAAATAACGCTAACGGTAATTCTTCAGGCTGCGGATGAGTCGCAACATTTTCATCACATACTGGTAATGATGAGAAAGCGTTAATATTTACATTGTCTAAATTTTTCCATAAATGGTTAGCTTGCTGCCAAAGGTTTTCATCAAATAAACTGCCTTGCCAATGACTTTGTTTAAGTAATACTTGATCACCTATCATAATGGCTTGCCACTGCTCTTGTGCATCAGGTAACGCTAGAACATCGGGTAGCATGCGTTTAGTGGCAATATTTGCATCATTTAACCAGCTTAGCCAAAGCAACATCTGTTGATGCTCGACAACAGCAACAAAACAATTATCATTATTTGAAACTTGTTTATTATCGCCATAAGCAAAAAACAATTGTTCAACGTCTTGAGCAAGCTCATCTTCAAGCATATAAGGCGCTGCTTGGCGGATTGCTTTTTGCGATTTTGCCGGCACATGTAAACTTTTTAATGCGACATCGCAACTAGGCACTAAAACGACCACATCTCTTGATTGTGCTTTGTCTGTTAATTGCGAAAGCTGTCCAGCATTAGATAACTGACCACTGGCAATAATTTCTTGCTCATGCGCAGCCCACACCATCCAATGAATGACGTCGTTATAATTACTGCCTAAACGAATGATTAGATTTTCTGTCATTAGTCACGTCCTATAGTGCGGCTAATTACGCTAATTTTATTATTATCAGCTACATATAACGTAGAATTTAATTGAAAAAAGCTATTATTAAAGTTTGCTGTTGCCTTTAGTTTAAAGTATTCGCTATCAACAACAAACAGCTGTTTTTGATCTTCGGTAATTTTTAATTTTGTTATTTCGGGTAAATCGAAAAATTCTTTAACATCTTTAAAGCCATCATCATCTCTCGACGAAAGCGCTTGTTCTGCATCTTCACGAGACATCGATAGTATGGCCTGTAATATTTCGGGGGCTTCATTTGACAAAGTATTGATGTTCAATCGATATAAGTTACTGTTTGGAATGACACAAACATGTTCTTTAAGTGCGTTAATCACTGGAATAGTAAAATGTTCTATCACGCGTAATTCATTAACGCTGGCTAAATAATTATTAGCGGGATAATAAGGAAACTCTTTGCCTGCATAGTCATTATCTTCGGCACCACCAGCGCTTGCAATTGAAGAGTCTGCATCCAACCAATCAGATAATGCATCCGCCATGTATTCAGCTTCAAATTCATCAACGCCATCAATATTTATTGCGATGAGTAATTCTTCAAAAGCGAGCCTTGCAGGTACTTTTTTATTGCTTGAGTCGTCAAGCGGCTTAGTGCGCAAAGCATTTAAATTAAAGCACGATTGTAAGTCAGTGATTTCTCCTGAAATTTCGCCGTAATCGACTGGATACGTAGTTTTACCCTGCGCCCATATTTGCCCTAAATGAGTGAGATCTTTCTCTCCTTCAAAAGCCGTAAACAAAACCCGCTTAGCAAATGCCTCTGCTCCCATCGCATACCAATACGCTTGTTGGTTAAAGTTAATATTGGTGGTTCGTTGTATTTGTAATTGCAAGCGCGCCAACATTTGAGTAGCGATAATGGCCGCCAAGGCAACCACTAGCATCACGGTAATTAAGGCAACACCTTTTGCTTTTAACCGTCTCATCGATCATTACCCTGAGATGGGCTTGATGGTGAACCGCGCTGATTCTCATTACCTGAACCACCACGCCCAGCATTATTTTCATTACGTGTAGTTACTTGGTTCATGCCATCAGCAACTATAAACTTGCGCTCTATAATACCAATATCTTGTGTTTCAATAATTAGCTTTATCGCTTGTGGCAATTGGTTATTAATTAAGGTATTTTGCCATTTGTTTTTATAAAAATACTCAAGGTTAAATGCGGTTACTTGTTCAATGAGCTTGCGAATCTTAGGCTCTTCTCCGTTAACGGCGTCAACAAAATTAAAGTGCAAACGTTCTAGGGTGTTTTCGTAAACACGATAAGCGACTGATTGTAAATCGCTACGCGGGATCAGTAATCCTGGATTCGTCCAACCGTGTCGAACAAAAGCAATGCCTGCATCACTCGAAGAAAAGCTCGCATTTTCAGTATGAATAAAATTTTCGAGCGGCGCTTCACCTTCAATGCGCATTGAGCGTTGAGCAATTTGTAAATAGTCCCTTTCAATCACCAACCATGCGCGCTGAATGTCGTTGAGTCTTTGCATCTTCTCATTAGAAAATCTTTCGCTTTGAATAACACCATCAAAAACGCTAAAACTGGCAAGACTGATCATGGCAAATATCGCAATCGCTAATAAAACTTCTATTAACGTAAAACCACTGCTCTTTAGTTGATTAGTTATCTTAATCATCTTTATGTACCTTTTGATACATATGTCATCAAGCTAGTAAGCGCTAACTCTGACTTTTCGGATTGTCTAACTTCAATAACAACCGAGCGCATATCATTGTCTTGGGTTTTAATCACCTTTTGTGTCCAAAACCACTCTCGACCTGCCATTTCTACTTTTCCAGTTTTGTTATTTTTAGGCGGCCAAGTTTCATCTAAATTAACTTCTACGAGTTGATTAGCAGCAACCCAATCAGCAATCATTTTATTTTCTAAATTATTTAAACTTGTAAAGTGAGTATCTGCGGTATCAAGTAAGGCTAATCCGGCAAGCGAAAACACAGATAAAGCCAATAACACTTCAATTAAGGTAAAGCCTTTGGAAATACGTTTAATGATCATTTACCGTTACCAGAAGAACGGCTATCGGGAACAAATTTAGCACCATCAACAAAAGGTCCAACAATGTCCACTGGCGTACTATACAAACCTACTACTGCAAACATTATATCTGGCGCATCAAACCATTGAGGGTTAAAAGAAAACTCGACGCGAAACGGCGTAATATCTCCACCTGACAATATATATACTTGAGGAATAATCGGTTTTTCGTCATTACTTAATCCCTCTTTCATTTCTTCAAGGTGCTCATCATCTGGTGTAAATAACTCTGAAGAAATTAACGAAGGTTGCTCTAAAGGCAAGTCATCAAACAGCAAGGTAACGATGATATTTTCAGGTAATTCATGAGGAGATAAAAATTCATTACCAGGTAAAAGTGTCCAGCGCAGGCCGTCGTAACCAACGAATTGATAAGTGTTTTCGTCAATATACAAACCTAACTCAATATTATTGAGTAAGCCATACTCCGCCGCCAAATTAAAAACGCCAGCAAAGCGATTAGTTTCCTGCTCAAGTTGCGCTTCTGGTTTGTTTGAAGTGAAATTCACCTGAATAGCGGCAACCATTAAACCAATCACCACGATCACTAACAAGACCTCAATTAAGGTAAAGCCTTGTTGTTTTTTAGCTTTGCGACCTTTTATCATAGGGTAATCAAAAAATGACTTAGAAGCTTGATGATATATGTTTTATCAAGTATCGAAGATTATTGGTAGTCACCTAAGTTCCAGTTACCAATATCATCATCAGTATCCGCTTCACCATCAGGGCCCATTGAAAAGATATCCATTTTGCCATGCTCTCCCGGGTTTAATAATTGATAATCATTACCCCAAGGGTCTTGAGGTAACCTTTTGATATATCCGCCTTCGGGAAAACGACGTGGAATTGGCTCTATTTCAGTTTGCTCTACCAATGCTTCAAGCCCTTGCTCAGTGGTAGGGTAATTGTAATTTTGCGAACGATACATGCCTAAGGCGGTTTCTAAAGAGCCAATATCAATAACCGCTTTTTGTTCACGAGCAGTATCTTGGCTGCCCATTAAGTTCGGCACGATCATGCTAGCAATAATGCCAATTATCACTAATACCACCATCACTTCTAATAAAGAAAAACCTGATTGTTTCGTATAACGTTTAGACTGAATTTTCTTTCTCATATTAACTTCCTATCAATGTATTTAGTTGTAGAATCGGCTGAAGAATTGCCATAACAATAAACAAAACAATACCTGCCATAGTTACCATAATTGCCGGTTCTAATGCCTTTAATGAAATATTCATTAAAGCTTCAAATTCTCTATCTTGGTTATCAGCCGCGCGGCCAAGCATATGCTCAAGCTGACCACTTTTTTCACCACTGGCGATCATATGAAGCATCATCGGTGGAAATAATTTTGTTTGCTCTAGTGATAATCGTAAGCTTGAACCTTCACGCACTTTATCTGCAGACTCTTTCACTTTATCTTTAATAAAGAGGTTTTCTAATACTTCGCCGGCAATACCCATACTTTCTAAAAGCGGTACTGCACTGGCAGTTAATATACTTAACGTTCGAGCAAAACGAGCGGTGTTAACACCTCTAATAACCTTACCTAATCCCGGTAAAACAATTAACTTTTGGTGAACTTTATATCGGAACACTGGCTTCTTCATTAATTGTAAAAACGCCATAAAGGCGATAACAATTAATAGAAAAAGTGCTAAACCGTAGTTTTGTAAAAACTCACTACTGGCAATCAAAAATTGCGTAGTGCCCGGTAAGCTAGCGCCTAAATGTTCAAACTGACCAATAATTTGCGGAACAACTGAGGTGAGCAAAACCACGATTACGCCAATAGCAACAACCGTCATAATGGCAGGATAAACCATTGCTTGGATCATTTGCGAACGTAGTTTTTGACGTTGTTCGGTATAATCTGCAAGACGATCTAGCACTTTATCTAAATGCCCTGACTTTTCACCGGCTGCGACCATTGCACGAAATAAATGACTAAATACCTGTGGAAATTCAGCCATACTTTCGGCTAATCCATAACCTTCAGTGACTTTGGTACGAACGGCCATCACCATGCTTTTTAGCGAATTTTTTTCACTTTGTTCGGCAACGGCTAATAACGCTTCTTCAAGTGGTAATCCTGATTCAACTAATGTCGCTAACTGACGTGTAAACAACGCTAACTCTGTTGCAGATATTTTTTGACGATTGCCAAACCCTGATGATTGGTTTTTTTGTTTACTTTTAACTAAACTCGCCGTCACTTCTGTTGGCATTAATCCTTGGTCGCGCAACAGCGCTCGAACATGTCTAGGCGTATCACCTTCAATCACGCCCTTTTTTATTTTTCCTCGGTTATCAACCGCTTGGTAATCAAAAGCTGCCATCTATTTTTAATCTTCTCGAGTAACGCGAAGTACTTCTTCAAGCGTAGTTTCACCTAACATCACTTTATCAAAGCCGTCTCGGCGAATGCTTGGGGTAGACTTACGAATAAGCTTTTCAATCGCTTGTTCACCTTTACCGTTATGGATAAGCTCTCGAACTTTATCATCAACCAGTAATAACTCATGAATACCAGTACGCCCTTTATAACCTTTATGATTACATTCAATACAACCTACAGCGCGATAAACGGTCGTTTTATTATTTGTTAATCCTAATAAATGAGACTCTTCTTCGTTTGCTAAATGACTCTCTTTACAATGTGGACAAAGCGTTCTTACTAATCGTTGCGCCAACACGCCTAATAAACTTGATGAAAGTAAAAAGGGTTCAACCC
>JAQWHO010000366.1 GCA_029249355.1 Thalassotalea sp. | reverse complement strand
ATGCTCTTTCGCTTTATGTCTAAAAACAGCTTCTGCACTGGGAGAGCGACAAATATTGCCCATACAGACAAAAAGCACACTTTTTACATTTTCATAATTCATAGTTTTAACCATTATTTCCATATAGCTATATTGAGCCGTTATTTATTAATCCCATGAAGTGAATTTATCATGATCCTCATAAGACATTGCACAATATTTTTAGTTTTTTTAGCCAAAACGTAAAGCCAAAATTAAGTCATAGCTAAATCATAATTAAGTAATAGCTAAACCATCGTTAAATTGTAGTTATCAAAATAAATTTGCCAGAATGAACCTAAATTTAGCTTATAGATATTTATTCTATAAAAGCTTTTATATTAATGCCATTACCGCGTAAATAATTAGCGTGAAAAGCGATATGTTCACCAATAAAACTACTAATAAAAAAGTAGCTGTGATCATAACCTTTTTGCATTCTCAGCTTGATTGGGTAATGAGCTACATCACTGGCATGTTTTAATAGTTCAGGCTTTAACTGGTCAACTATGAAGTCATCAGAATCACCTTGATCGATTAAAATAGGCAAGTGATCATCGGCAACTTTTAATAATTCTGTCGCATCATATTTAAACCACTCTTGCTGGTGATTACCTAAGTAGCCTAATAATGCTTTTTGTCCCCAAGGACATTGAATAGGAGAACAGATAGGCGCAAAAGCAGAAACACTTTTAAAACTATTAGGATTTTTAAGCGCAATCGTTAACGCACCATGTCCACCCATTGAATGACCCGAAATTGAAGTAAGCGCACCATCAATAGGTAAATGAGCATTAACCAGTTTAGGTAATTCATTTAGTACATAATCATACATTTGATAATGATTCACCCAAGGTTCTTGGGTTGCATTGACATAAAACCCTGCACCTAAACCAAAATCATAAGCTTGGTTTTCATCGTCTTGAATATGATCACCCCGAGGGCTTGTATCAGGACAGATTAACGCAATACCATATTTTGCTGCATATTGTTGAGCGCCTGCTTTTAAGACAAAATTTTCATCTGTACAGGTTAAGCCTGAAAGCCAATAGAGTACGGGGACCTTATTGACTTTAGCTTGCGGTGGTAAAAAGACAGAAAAAGTCATCAAGCAATGATTTACCTCTGATTGATGCTGATAACGCAATTGTCTGCCACCGAAACATTTAGTTTCTGAAAGTAATTCCATCAACGCGACTCCTAATCGTAAAGTACAACAGAACGAATTGATTTACCTTCATGCATCAAATCAAAAGCTTTATTAATATCTTCTAGTGGCATGGTGTGCGTGATCAAATCATCAATTTTGATTTTCCCATCCATATACCAATCGACTATTTTAGGCACATCGGTGCGCCCTCTTGCTCCACCAAAGGCAGAACCTTTCCATGAGCGACCTGTTACCAGCTGAAATGGTCGAGTAGATATTTCTTGCCCAGCACCAGCAACACCAATGATCCAAGACTCTCCCCAACCTTTATGACAGCACTCTAATGCTTGGCGCATAGTATTAACATTACCAATACATTCAAAACTATAGTCACAACCACCGTTGGTTAAATCACAAATAGCGGTAACAACATCATCTACTTCTTTAGGGTTAATGAAGTGAGTCATACCAAATTGTTTTGCTAATTCAACTTTGTCTGGATTAATATCAATACCAATAATTTTGTCAGCTCCGACCATTTTTGCGCCCTGTATTACGTTCAGCCCAATTCCACCTAGACCAAAAACAACAACGTTTGAACCAGGTTCAACTTTAGCGTCAAATGCAACGGCACCAACTCCTGTAGTAACACCACAGCCGATGTAGCAAACTTTATCAAATGGCGCATCTTTACGAATTTTTGCGACCGCAATTTCAGGTAACACGGTATGATTGGCAAACGTAGAGCAGCCCATATAATGCAATAGAGGTTTACCATCAATAGAAAAACGTGAAGTGCCATCAGGCATAAGTCCTTGCCCTTGTGTTTCTCTTATTGATTGGCAAAGGTTCGTTTTGGGATGCAAGCAAAAATCACATTCACGACATTCCGGAGTATAAAGAGGAATAACATGATCGCCGACCTCTACAGAGGTAACACCCTCGCCAATTTCAATAACAATACCAGCGCCCTCATGCCCTAATATTGCCGGAAATGCGCCTTCAGGATCATCGCCAGATAAAGTAAATGCATCTGTATGACAAACACCTGTGGCTTTAATTTCAATAAGAACTTCGCCCTTTTTAGGACCCTCTAAATCAACTTCCATAATTTTTAGTGGTTGACCGGCGCCAAAAGCAACTGCAGCTTTAGTTTTCATATTACATCCTTCTGGGTAATAATTTTTAATTATATTTATTGTAAGAGAATCAAAGCTAAATAACAGCAATGTGAGAAAAAGAATGCCGTAATATTTGTTCTCATACCCCTATCCTCTCCTTTAATTGTTAATGCTAGGCACATTGAGCGCTTTAAATATTTATTGTCTGGCTAGACCTAAATCATAAAACACTTTTAAATTGAAAATGATTAAAAGGATAAATTCCCAAAATAGTTATAAATTTGCTACAGTTAAAGCAACTTTTAAATATTCCAAAGTAAGAGTCTTCGCGTGTTTTTAAAAAAAATATTAAGAATGATACAATTTCTTGCGATTTTTATTATCTTACTCTTAATCACTTTCATTCTGACTAATGTATCGTCGAGATTAATTTCTATCGATGATAACAAAGAATCCAACCAATATTTTTCAATAACAACAAGTTACTTAATTGATGAATCTAATCAAATGGACATCGAGAAAGTTATTTATCAAGAAAAATTGTTTTCTCCTATTGATATTAAAAGGATCCCGTTTGACTTAGCCATACAAACCTATTGGGTAAAGATTAAAGTTAATAATATAACCAAGAATTCACTACCTTTAGTGTTATACGCTGATAATAGTATGCTCGATGTTTTCAACGTTTTTCAAACTAATAAAACATTTGGCAATAACCAAGCGTATATTCACTCAAATTTATTAGATAATGAAGGCAACAGATTACTCAAAGTTTATCCTCATTTAACGTTTGATTTAATGGCCTATCAAACTAAAGAATTCATTTTACAAATTCAAACTCAAGGCCCACCTAATGTGCCTTTAATGGTAATCAGCGATGATGACTTTGCACAACGAATTTTATACGCACAAATTTTTTATGGAGCATTTATAGGTTTAGTCATATTAATGGCAATGTATAATTTGGTACTGTTCTTTGCTATTAGAGATAGAGTTTACTTACTTTATATTGGTTATTTACTGAGTGCATTTTTCGTTTTATCAAGCTTAACTGGCTTTGGTTATCTTATTTTTTCGACAGAAATACAACTATTCTTTAATAAGTATTTGCTCTTTATTGACTATTATTTGGTGGTGTTTTTATTAGCCTTTACGTTGTTATTTCTTCGATACGATCAACAAAGTAATAAAACCTATAAATTAGGTTTAATTTTAACTGCATCACTTATTGTTTGTTCATTATTTTCTTTAACACTTGATACCATCGCGCAAACAAAATTATTTTTCTCTATTCAACCTATCTTTTATATATTTGCTTTGTATATGTTGATAAGTCGTCTACACCAAGACTTTTCTTGGGCAAAATATTATTTATTATCTTGGCTTCCATTATTGATTGGTGCAGCCATTCAACCGTTAGTACTGCTTAATTATTTAGATTATTCATTTGTCACCCGTAACGCTTTTCTTTTTGCCGTAATAATAGAATTAACCTTAATGGCATTTGCGCTTGCTGAGCGAATGAAAAGAAATGAGAAAGATAGACTAACCGATATTACTTATCACATCAGTAGCGGTTTACCGAGAAAGTCGAATATTGAAAGTTTTATCAATCGTTTAATACAACAAAAGAACGATGATTTTAATGTACTTGTGATAAAACCAGAGCATATAGAAAAAGTCTCCTTATATATTAATGATGCGATGCTCACCGAATTATTTCAGCAATTGTTTTATAAACTATCGTCATTATTTCAATATAATGATGCGATCCTTGCACTCACCGATAAAGGTGAAAAACTTTGTTTGATTAATAACAATTCTTTAATGATCGTTATAGATAACAAGCAAAAACAGCAATCGTTAGATGAACTTATTGATGCGATTCAAACAACGGTTTCAGAAAATTTCCAAATTAAATCCTTAAAACTGCCGTTGTCTGCCGTTATAGGTGTTTCTACCTATTCAAAACAAGCGAATAAAAGTCATCAACTGATTAATCACGCTCTTTTAGCAGTAAACACAGCAGAAACCACGCATAAAAAGTGGAGTTTTTACCAGCATAAAGCAATTAGTGAAAACTCATATTTATTACAATTAACCAGTGAATTACAGTCCGCGCTTGATAATGATCAATTAGAAGTGTTTCATCAGGCTCAAATTGATTTGCGTACTCTAAGAGTATGCAGCAGTGAATGCTTGATCCGTTGGAATCATCCCACTCAAGGATTTATTCCGCCGACGGTATTTATCCCTATCGCCGAAGACATGGGCTTAATAAATCAGTTAACGCTATGGGTGATTAAAAAGGCCTTGCAGCAACAGTTAATTCTTTCAAATGAGTATAAGTTTAATCATATGGTATCGATTAATATCAGTGGTAAAGACATCGCATCGAAGCACTTTTTTACTCAAGCAATTGACATTATTGAAGAATCAACAATCCCTGCCGACAAATTAATTTTTGAATTAACCGAATCTGCCTCTTTTACCTACAATGAGCAGTCTCTATCACTTATTGAAAAACTTGCTGAGCTTGGCATCACTATTAGTATTGATGATTTTGGTACGGGTTATTCTTCTATGTCTCAAGTGAGCAACCTACCCTTTCAAGAATTAAAAGTAGACAGGCAGTTTGTTGAAAATGTAAATGATGATGAAAAGCGTAAAATCATTGCTGAAGCCACCGTTAAAATGGCAAAAGGTCTTGGCTTAGAAGTCGTCGCAGAAGGTATTAATAGTCAAGCTGATGAAGATATATTACGAGATTTCGGTTGCGATATTGGCCAAGGATATTTTTATGCTAAACCAATGGCCATTGATGATTATATTAGTTGGTTAGAAAATTTAGACAATGGACGGATTAAACAACCTGTTCAAGGTGAGTTTATTCCTGCTAGTAAATAACTTTCTAAAACAAAAAAGACGCATCAGTGATGCGTCTTTTCATAAATGCTAATTGAATAAACTGTTATGCGTTACGTCTTTTAGCTACTGCGTCATTTAATTGTGCTAATAACGTTTCAGTATCCGCCCAACCAATACATGCATCGGTAATTGATTGACCATAAGTTCCGACTTTACCATCAACCAAATCTTGACGCCCTTCGACTAAATGACTTTCGACCATAACACCAAAAATATTGTGATCGCCCGAAGCTATTTGTTCACTTACGTCATCACTGACTTTCATTTGGTTTTCAAATTTTTTACTTGAATTACCGTGACTAAAATCAATCATGATTTTTGTATTCAGTTTTGAAGTAGCTAACTGATCAGTCACCTGTTTAACACTTTCTGCATCATAGTTAGGCGTTTTACCACCACGTAAAATAATATGGCAATCTTTATTACCCGTTGTTTGCACAATAGCAGAATGGCCAAATTTTGTTACTGATAAAAAGTGATGTGGTGCACTTGCAGAGCCTATCGCATCAATGGCAATTTTAATCGTTCCGTCGGTACCATTTTTAAATCCAACAGGACAAGATAAACCTGATGAAAGCTCGCGATGCACTTGGCTTTCAGTAGTGCGTGCGCCGATAGCGCCCCAACACATTAAATCACCAATATACTGAGGTGTGATCATATCCAAAAATTCACCGGCAGTCGGTAAACCCATGTCATTTAAATCGGCTAATAGTTTACGACCAATACGTAAACCATCGTTTAAATTAAAGCTGTTATCCATGTAAGGGTCGTTGATTAGCCCTTTCCAGCCAACTGTTGTACGCGGCTTTTCAAAATAAACACGCATAACAATTTCTAAATTATCTTTATACTTTTCACGTAATTGAACAAGCTTTTCACCATACTCTAACGCAGCTTTAGTATCATGAATTGAGCACGGACCAATAACGACTAAAACTCGATCATCTTGGTTATTAAATATTTTGCTGATCGCTGTTCTACCCGAAAAAACTGTTTTAGACGCTTTTTCTGATGCTGGAAATCGTTCCAATAATGCAATTGGCGGTAATAATTCTTTGATTTTTGCGATACGAACATCGTCATTTTGGTAGGACATAGTAATTCTCTTTTTCAAACAGCTTATTAATTCATTTAATCTTATATTTACGTCTAGACGCCTAGATGATTAACCCACAACTAATTTAGCAGTGTTATTAAGCTAATACCATTATAAAATGGTGAAAAGACGATATAATAAAGAATATCTTATCCCTATAAGGTAAAAGGGCTTTGATAAAACTAAAAAGGAAAGATAATAATGATAAATCCTACATTGCCGCTAATCGATTTACATCGACATTTAGATGGTAATATTCGACCAAAAACTATTTGGCAATTGGCACAAAGTAACCAAATAACGTTACCAACCACTCACTTTGATGACTTTATCCCTTATGTCCAAATAATTGAGAGTGAATCGAATCTTTTAGCTTTTTTGCAAAAATTAGATTGGGGTGTCGCGGTGCTAAAGTCGCTAGATGACTGTAAACGCATTGCCTATGAAAATGTTGAAGATGCCTATAACGCTGGTATTAATTACGCAGAGCTACGTTTTTCTCCTTATTACATGGCAAAAACACATCAATTAAATACCAGTGATGTGGTTGCTGCAGTTATCGACGGTATTCGTTTAGGCATGAAAGATTTTGATGTAAAAATAAACTTAATAGGTATTTTAAGTAGAACGTTTGGTGTTGAAAAGTGTCAGCATGAATTAGACGCGATTCTGAACCATAAACAGCATATTACCGCGGTTGACTTAGCAGGTGATGAATATAATTTTCCTGGCGAACTTTTCGTTGAACATTTTAATCAAGTGAACAAAGCGGATTTACAAGTAACCGTTCATGCGGGTGAAGCGGCTGGAAGTGAAAGTATTTGGCAAGCAATTAACCAATTACACGCCACTAGAATCGGCCATGGTGTTGCTTGTCAGCATGATCAAAAGCTTATGGATTATATGCGAGAACATCAAATTGCCATTGAATCTTGTTTAACGTCAAACTATCAAACAGGTACGGTGGAAAATTTACAGCATCATCCGATCAAAACATTTTTAGATAATGATTTGTTAGTGTGTTTGAATACCGATGATCCTGCTGTTGAAAATATCGAGTTAAAACATGAGTTTGAACTTGCATCTTCACAATTAAATTTATCAAATGATCAAATTACTCAATTACAAAAAAATGCATTAAAAGCCAGTTTCTTATCTGAAAGTGAAAAACAAAACTTGCTAAAGCAAAAGCAAAGTTGAAATAATATAGGTATTAAGAGCTTTAATCGTTGAACATCATTTTTACATTAGGACAATTAATAGAATTATTTATAATATAAACTCAAATTAACTAAAACTAACCAAGGAGAACAAATGACAGAAGTATTATTAGCATTATTTGCTGGTGCCGTTGTCGGCATTTTATTTTCGTTAATTAAATTACCATTACCCGCCCCACCAGTTTTATCAGGTATAGCAGGAATATTTGGTATTTATTTAGGCGGGATGGGCTATAGCTGGATCATTGAACGATTTTTCAGTTAAAATAGACAGGTAGAATTTTTAAAAACAACTAGAATATAAAATACACATTAACACCATTCAGTAAAACATCCTTGATAGCAGCTTGCACATTTTAATGCGCTGGCTAGAAACTTACTGAGACATAAAAATATAAGTAATTATAAGGTTATATCTCATGGCAACACCTCATATAGAAGCAAAAGAAAACGAATTCGCAAAAACGGTTTTAATGCCGGGCGACCCACTTCGTGCAAAATTTATTGCCGAAAACTTTTTAGACGACGCTAAATGCATTACACGTGTACGAAATATGTTTGGTTACACTGGCACTTATAAAGGTAAACCAATTTCAGTGATGGGCTCAGGCATGGGTATCCCATCTATCTCAATTTATGCAACCGAATTATATAAAGAGTATGGTGTTGAAAACATCATACGTATTGGCTCTTGTGGCGCAGTAAGAGACGATATTAAAGTACGCGATGTAATTATAGGTATGGCTGCTAGTACCGATTCTAATGTTAATCGTCAACGATTTAACAATTTTGACTTTGCAGCTTGTGCCGACTTCTCTCTTTTACAAAAAGTGGTTAATACTGCTGAAAAGATTAATAAAAAAGTTCACGTAGGAAATGTATTTACTGCTGACTTATTTTACACTCCACAACCTGAAATGTTTAAGAAAATGGAAGATATGGGCATTTTAGCGGTAGAGATGGAAGCAGCCGGTTTATATGGCGTAGCCGCTGAATTAGGTAAAAAAGCATTAGCGGTTTTCACGGTAAGTGATCATATTAAAACCGGCGAACAAACATCCGCTGATGAACGTGAAAATACCTTTAAAGATATGATGGAATTAACTTTAGAAAGTATTCTTTAACGTTTAATTCTAGAAAAAACTGTAATAAAAAAGGTTGGCTAAAGTGCCAACCTTTTTTGTTTTAGAGACGCTTAACTAAATAAACGTTATTCATACTAATTAATAAAAATCAGCTTTAAATTCAAGTCCCCAAAATACTGGTTCGTTAACATAACCGGTTAAGTTATTGAAATCGATAGCACCTGTTAATTGTTCTTCATCTGTAATATTACGACCAAATGCTGCAACTTCATATTCAGCATCATCGCCAGACCATTGATAACCAACACGTATACCGCCTTCTAATAAACCATCGCCGATAAATTCTTTTGATTCATACAATAAGAAGTTAACTTCGCTTCTATAAGACCAATCGGTATAAACATAAAGCTCACCATTTTCAACTTCTTTAGACCAGCGAAGTGCAATATTACTAATCCACTCAGGTGACTGCGGTAAAGAGTTACCGTCGATAATTGCCTGACCGTCACTTCGAATAGGATCAGTTACCGTACAGCCACCACCACAAGGTGCTACACCGATAGAGCCATCTTGAAGCTCAGTATTGTTATAACTAACACTACCGGTAAGGACTAAATCAGGGTTAATAAATAATTCACCATCTAATTCAAAACCATAACCTACCGCTTTATCAGCATTTAACAAACGCGCTAAATTACCTTCACCACCAACGGCTGTTAATTGTTGATCGCTTACTTGATAGTAAAATACAGCACCGTCTAAACGGGCCATATTGTCTGAACTAACCGTTTTAAAGCCGGTTTCACCAGATAATACTGTTTCTGAATCAGCCGTAGTTGCATTGCCCGAAAACAATAAGTTACGTCCTTGAATACTCGGAGCACGATAACCTCGAGCAACCCGCGCATATAAATTAGTTTCGTCTGTCCATTTATAACTCAGGCTTAAATCACCACTCACTTGAGAATCATCAACTGATGACTTTTCACTAAAACTAGGTGCGCCAAATGGTGATTGAACTAACGTTCCGTCCCAATCTCTTTCATCGTTAGAATAGCGTAAACCACCATTTAAACTTAATTTATCAGAAAGTTCATAATCCCAAGAACCAAATACCGCCCATGCTGTAGTTTGCATGTTTTGTACTGCGATACCATTTTGAGCCCCATTTGCTAGAGTATCAAAACTTAAGTTATTAATGGTTAAGTCTTCGTCAAAGTAGAAAAAACCAAATTGGTAATCTAATTGACCTAACTCATTACTTGAAACTCTAATTTCTTGAGTAAGCTGTTGATGATCTGGCATTTTAGCGCCAGTTTCAGAAGGGAATGGAATAAAACCTGGTCCCATGTATGGTAAGAATGATGCGCCGTAACCACCATCAATATCACCGACAGAAAACATTTCTGCAGACTCATAACCACTAACTGAAGTTAACGTATGATTACCCATATCATAAGAAAGCTTTAAACTTGCCCCTGACATTTCAATCGTTTGTTTATTGCGACTTGCCGCATCTTGATATACCACTTCACGATCGAAATCTGAGACTAAATCATTAGTGCCGGGCTTAATAATATTTGCTCTGAAAACACGAGCATCAGCATCAGCATCTCTGAAATGATAGTTAAAAAGCGCATTGAATTTATCGCTTGGTTCACAAAGCAATTGAATTCGACCAGCAGTTTCACCGTAACCACCTAATTGA
>JAQWHO010000365.1 GCA_029249355.1 Thalassotalea sp. | reverse complement strand
TCACTAAAATAAAAGGAATACTGCCTAAACCGGCGTAACCTGTCCACCAACCAGCTGTTGCCATTGCTGAGCCAGCGGCCATAATGTTGTTGTCAGAATTACCACTGTTGGCCAATGAATCTATCCGATAAGCATCGATGGCAATGTCTTGAGTTGAACCTGAGAAGGCTAATATTAAACCAAACAATGCCATTAAGTTTAATTGACTAGCAACATCGAGAAAGCTAAGTTGAATAGTGGCAAAAACAATAATGGCTTGAGTGACTATTATCCAACTTCGTCGCATGCCCATTTTGGCCGTTATAAAAGGTAATTTAACTCTATCTGCTAAAGGCGACCATAAAAAATTAATGCTATAACAGGCAAAAATCAAACCAAATAAACCGATACTTGAGCGACTTAATCCTTCATCTTTTAGCCAACCTGTCATCGCAGAGCCAATTAGTACCCACGGGAAACCACTGGCAATACCAAAAAAAAATATCGTTAATAGTCGTTTATCTTTAAAATAATTAAGCGTTTCTTTTATTGTATTCGGGGATGACATGCGTTGAGTTCATTATTTTTCGTTGTTTTTATAGCTAGGCAGACTATCAGAGTCGACTTATGTTAAGAAGCATAATTTTAATAGGAGTAGATTTATTGCGATAAACGAGTAGTGATGTTTATTAAGGTAATGGGCGCCAGCCAATACAATCAATAGGGTAACTTCCAATACCGTTGAAAAAATCAATGCAGGTGCTTATTTCACTGCGAAAATATAAGTTAGATGATAATGACTGACCACCATGTAAACTCATTTCATGCATAACATGCCAAAAAACACGTTCTTTAGCATTACCCGGTGTGTCGTCCTTTACTTGTAATAATGTCCATTCTTCCATGGTATCAACAATGAACTGGTCTAATTCAGTGTAGTGTAAAGACTTTTCAATTACGGCTTTAATATAGGCACTTACTTGTAAAATTTTATCATTGATAAACTGCTCAATTATCATTACTTTCCCCATTTCAGATGAATATACATACTTGGAAAGAGCACAAAATTGATTTTTGTGCATAAAGTCTGATTATTATTATTTTTAAACTTTGTCGCATGTAATACCTTATTTATCGTAGATAAAGTATGACTTGTCAAAAATCTAATCGAGCTTTTTTGTTACAGCTTTGTAAACTATACGGTTTATTCTTATGTGGAATTCTTTTGAATGTATTAAAAGGTGGCAGGGAGCAATGTAGCTTTTATTAAGGTGATAGGTTCAACAGGCACATCATTCCAGCCCATCGATGCATCATAATCGGTTTCAACAATAGCCATAGCTTCAATGACTTCTTCACCTTCTACAACCGCACCGAAAACAGCATAGCCCCATTTTCTACCGGGGTCTAAACTCTTATTATCTTTAACATTAAAAAAGAACTGTCGATTCGCCGTGTGAGGTCGATTCTCTTTTGCCATAGCAATGGTGAAACTGTCATTTTTTAGACCATTACCTGATTCATTAACTATGTTTTCGTTGGTTTTTTTCATCGAAAAATCTTTATCATAACCGCCACCCTGTACAATAAAGTCTTTGATCACACGATGAAAAACGGTGTTATCGTATTCTTTTTTAACAACATAATTTAGAAAGTTATCGACAGTGATCGGCGCTTTAACTCTATCTAACTCAACAATGATTATGCCCATCGAAGTTTCTAGTTTCACTTGAGGGTATAAATTGTCAGGGTCGATATCATTATTTTTTGCATGCACTGTTAATGAAAATATAGTGAATAAAACGGCTAAAAACTTCATTTAAATTCCTGCTAGCAATATTGAAGATAGATTAATAAAAACGACTATTTTAAAAGTTGTTGAATTTCATTGTCGTTAACGATTAATGCAATAGTATCGCTTATTTGCTGATTGAAGTTTCGCTCTAATACCGCTAAATCAGCCGATAACACACCATCACTTTTTCCTTTGTTATTAAAGGTTTTAGTTAAAGTTTTATCGCCCGATGATACTTTAGCAGTTAACGTTAATTGGCTGGTTGTTTTATATTTCATTAGTTCTTGAAAAACATTAACTTCAGCAGTATTGATGATAAGCTCGATGTTGTTGAGTGAATTTTCATCAAGCGACAAACCATTGTTTTTCAATGATTGCACATATAAGCCATTAATTACCGAATCAAGATGATCATGGGCTGAAACCAACTCAATCGCTTTATCTTCTCGATGAATAGCAACCACATGGCTGTTAGGTCTTAAATCCATTACATTTACTTGCGCTGTTTTTAAGGCATAAACCGTCGATTTAATGTCAGATATTTGCGGAGCAATAACCATTTTTTTTGTTGTGCTTGAACACGCAGTCAACGCGATAATGGTAAAGCCAATAGCAACTTTTGTAACCTGAGCGTTAAAGTGATTTTGGAATTGATTCTTTATATCGGAAAGCATAAGCATAATTTAATTCTTAATAGCTGATAATATTACAAATTTATCATTGCTGGCGATGAGTTTTTCATTACCAAAAATGCGCTGAAGTTTTATATGATAACCAAGTTGTCGGTTACCAACAATACGTAATTCACCGCCTTTTTTAAGTGCGCGGTAACTATCTTTAAACATTTGCCAGGCGATATGATCGGTGGTCGCGTTTTGCTGATGAAAAGGTGGATTACATAAAATAATATCAACACTTTGCGGTTCTATATCAGTAAGACAATCATTTACCATAAACTGGCAATTGGCTTCACTTTCAGCAAAGTTAACTTGAACATTATCTTTAGCAGATGCGACTGCCATATGAGACTCATCAGTAAAAATTAGTTGAGTTTTAGGATTGTTCTTTAGTAACGATAAACCTACGACACCATTGCCACAGCCTAAATCAATAACTTTCTTTTCATTCGTTAATTCAGGTAAATGTTGAATAAATAGTCGGGCACCAATATCCAGTTTTTCTCTGGCAAATACATTAGCGTAATTTTTAATGGTAATATTCGAGTTTTCAAGCATCCATGTCTTTGTCTGAGTATATGTTTGACCTAATTTAGTGTCAGCGTTATTGGTTAGCTCGGGATTGCACTGGCAAAAGACTAAGCGCGCTTTTTTAACCGCTAACGATGTTTTTGTTATGCCAAGATGTTTTTCAAATAACTTTAAGGTTGACGACTGAATGCTTTTAGCTTTATCGGCCGCAATAAAATGCGTTTCAGAGGTTAATATTTTTCTAATTTGACAAAGTTGCTCAACCATCAAGTTTTTACTTTTTGGAATTTTATAGAGAATAACATCTGACTTTATGGGTAAATCATCCAAACTTGAAAGCTGAATTATGTTCTCTAGCGCAAGGTTATTCTGCTCGGCATTATGCTTTAAGCCCAATTGACTGATGAAAGAGTCAGAAATGCTATGAACTTTATTTTGATTAAAGTTTAAGGTGACTGCGCCAAAGTTGTCATTAAAAATCAATAGCTTTGAATCATCTGTGAGTAAGTCATTATCAATAACATAATTCACCAAATACTCATCCGCTGCATCCCAAGCTTGTAAGCTACGGTTAACTTGATTAATGGGGTAACGGTCAAGGAATAAATTTTTGTCATTAATGATAAATGGACTGAACATAGGTAATTAAGCTACTAATTTTGCTAGATGAAAGGTTGCTATTGTGCCAAAATTCCGGCTTAGCCACTAGCGTAATTTGAGTAGAAGACGATTAAAATTCCATTAACCGGAGCAAGTGTTGCTTACTATCCTAATTTTATTGATTTTAGTGAAAGTAAAGTTACAGCAAAACAGCTTTATCAAGAAATTACTTGGCGACAAGATAAAATAGCGATGTTCGGTAAGATGTTAGACATTCCTCGGTTGCAAGCTTGGTATGGCGACAAAGACGCAGTATATACTTACTCTAAAATGACGCTGCAGCCTTTGAATTGGACAGCCACTTTGCAGATTCTGAAAAAGCGAGTGAGTGAGTTTTGTCAACATGACTTTAATGCGATGTTGGCAAATTGCTATCGCGATCAACGTGACTCAGTGAGTTGGCATAGTGATGATGAACCAGAACTTGGTTTTCAACCCTTAATCGCCTCGCTATCATTTGGTTGCGAGCGTGAATTTCATTTTAAGCATAAAGTCAGTGGTGAAAGCTATAAATTACCTTTACAATCTGGCAGCTTATTAGTGATGTCTGGCGATACACAAAAAAACTGGCAACACGCCATACATAAAACACGCATTGAAAAGCCTATGCGTATTAACTTAACGTTTCGAAATATCCAATAAATTTATTATTTTTTGCTGTTCTTTTTTGTTGATAGGGCAGTGGTTTAGCATTATTTATTTGAGATAGACATCTAGACTGATGGCACAATTAGCCATAAATACTAGAATTAAAGTATAAGTATTAGCGCATAATTAATAAAACAATAAGGGAACATCATATGACCGTAGAAAGCATTATTGAAGAAAAACTATTATCCTCATTTTCTCCCTTACACCTCGATGTGATAAATGAAAGCCATCAACATAATGTAGCACCGGGAAGTGAGTCTCATTTTAAAGTCATTATAGTGTCTAAAGATTTTGAAGGCGAAAGGTTGATCAAAAGACATCGTGCTATTAATGCTGTTTTAGCTACAGAATTGGCTGAGAAAATTCATGCATTAGCACTTCACACCTATACCGAAAAAGAATGGCATGATTATTACGAAGCGAATACGCCATTGTCGCCTAAATGTTTAGGCGGCAGTAAAAAGTCGGCATAAATTTTTCTATAAGTAATATATGAACCTTTGAAAGTGGCTGCTCTTTATGTAGCCATTTTTTATTAATACCTAATAACTATTCCTTTCAGTTGTAGAATCTGGTATTTGTTCACATTATAAGAATAATAAAAATATTTTTGGGAACATCCATGTCGTTTCATCTGTCATTCAAATGGTTAGAAAACACCATTTCATTTATTGATAAATTTACCGAATCTACCGGAAAACTAATTGCTTGGCTAACCTTTGCCATGGTGGTTTTTAGTTTTGCTATTGTTGTACTTCGTTACGGGTTCAATTTAGGTTGGGTAGCGATGCAAGAGTCTGTACTTTATTTCCATGGTATTGTATTTATGCTTGGTGCTGCTTATACA
>JAQWHO010000364.1 GCA_029249355.1 Thalassotalea sp. | reverse complement strand
GCTCGGTCGTATAAGTATCACCAACGGGGTAACTTTTTATGACTTTAGCTCCTCGGATAACACCTTGTACAGATGCTTTAAACTCTTGATTATTTAACAGTAAATTAGACATTGAAGTAGTACTATTAATTTGCTGCCCGTAAACTTGTTCCGCTAGCTCAGCATAGGCTGCAATTTTTGAGGCATTGATCGCCATCAGCATTCGTTGAGTTTCATTTTTAGAGTTTTGTAAACTTATTGGAGCTTGACCAATAGCCGTAATAATAGGGAAGCTTTCAGGCTTTATCGGTTGCCACTGCACATGCTTATCATAAACGGCGCTACAACTTGTTAGCGTTACAATTGCAATCAATACCAATGTCGACTTTTTAAATAAACCACTCATAATCTGTACCTATTATTGGTGAATTTCTACCGCTCGCGCATCTTCAGAAAGCATGTCACTTTTTCTCAAAATCATACCGTCTTTTATTCTAACGTTTTCGTTGCGATGTAATTCATCACCTATAACCCAGTTTGGTATAAAAGATTGTGCTGTAGCAACAACGACTCTTGATTGCATACCAATCATTCGAGCATTAACCATAATACCGCTTTCTTGTTTCACCATGGTACCTGTCACCACATAGTCAATTATCTGGCGTTCAGGTAACTCTTTCCAATCACGACTAAAAACATAATCGCCTTCTTTAGTCACACGAATATGACCGGTGGTTTTAAAGTCGACAAGAATCAAACCATGACGCTGCAATTCATGAACAAAACTTTCTGAAAGCTGATTACCCAACCAATTTGTAGACTCTAAATCGTTTAAATCAACAAATGAAGCAACGGCGATAGGGGTTTGTGGATTTACGAATGAACTACTTTCTAACATTTGATATGCTAGACCCTTAACCACATCGTTAATAGCATGCTTTGGCAACTCATAACTGTCTATTTCGCTTTTTTCTTGATGTGAGATACGATAAAAGTCATCTTCTGATGACATCATACTGCACGATACCAAAGCCGGTACCAATAGAATTATTAGCCAATTTTTCATTGGACTCCCCTCAATTACAACGCGATATTTTTATGATATAGCAAGCATAAATTACGCCAACTTTAATATCGATATTTACGTTATAGTTTTTAGGCATAGAAAGTGCATAATTCAATTTAAAATGTAACTTTCCAAGATTAGAGTAGAAATAAGTATGCGCAGCTTAATTTTCATTATATTCACTACATTAATAAATATGCCCACCTCTGCACAATGGTATGAAACTCAAGGCCATGCAATTATAAACAGTACTAATAAACATGCAAAAACTAAGGCAATAGAGAACGCTTTAAAAAAGGCCTTATTAGTTGCTGGGGCTTCAGTGTCAAGTGTCCAACAAGTAGTAAATGGTTTATTAACTCAAGATGAGATTAGCATTAGAGCCAGTGGTGAAGTTAATTCATTTGAGCTTATTGATGAAACGTATAGTGGAAATACAGTCACAGTTACTATTCGCGCCGATATCTTCCCTAATGAGCGGCAATGTTTCTCCGCCGATTATCGAAAATCTTTACTAATAACCAAAAGCCACATAAAAGTTCGTGAGCAGGCAAATATCGGCGGTATTTATCAATTAGATAAAGTGCTCGTAAAGAAACTTGCTAAAAAAATCAATACGGATGGCCTATACCTAGACACTAAACTTATATTGAAAAGCAGTTCGGAGTTCTCGCGTTACAACCATAGTTTACAAGTAGAAAGATTAAAAAACATCACTATGTCATTAGCTGATATCAGTGATAGCCAATTTGTTTTGTTCTCTGAAATTGATGATATTTCTTTTGCTGGTGAAGAAAACAATAGCTGGCAGTTTTGGCAAGAAGATATTTATGATCGCTATTTTAACTTTAGCATTTATGTATACAACGGTAGTAATGGCGAGCTAGTTTTTAATAAAACATACCAAAGCTCAGCCCCATGGGATTTTGCTAAACGATCACAAGTAGATGTCAATTCAAATGCCTTTTGGCAAAGTGAATACGGCAATATCATTAATCAAACGTTGAACAATGCAATTACTGATATTGATGACACTATGATGTGTCAACCCACCAGAGGAAAAATCGTTAAAGTTTCTGGCAATGAAGTAATGATTAACTTAGGTAAACGCCATGGTGTAAAAGAAGGCGATGAATTTTCTTTACTTCATACTAAGAACTTCACAACTGACTTAGGAAAAACCTACGCGGGTTTTAATGTTAGCCCTTTCAAAGTAAAAATAATTCAAGTGTCAGAAGAAAGTGCAACAGCAATAACAGCGAAAGGCGAAGTATTAGATAACATCCAATTGCAAGATTTAGCAGTGAGATACTAACTGCAAAATGTTTTTTAATTAGTACTCGTAATTTAGCTTTTACAAAATATAAAAAACCCCGCAATTGCGGGGTTTCAATTTTATAAACTCGAAAACTAATTCGATTGTTCAGTCATTACGTCCATGTCTTCAGCTACTGAGGTATTACTCAATATGGCTGACAAAGCTAATACTAGTACGGCAAATATCACTGTTGTCAGTTTGATCCCTTTTGAAGACGATTTGTTCATCATTGATCCTGTCAGCAAGCATTATTCTTGTTGTTAAATTTTACTGCGGTTAAAACTTATACGATTAATATTTGTATTTCAATGATTTTAATAGAAAAAGTCCAAAAACAACGATTTTAAGCGATAAATAACTAAAAAATGAACCTAAAACACGTTAAATGTTATAAAACAGGTATTGCTACACTTTATAAAATTTTTGTTCCTTTACTTAAAAATAACCAATGTTCAATATAAATTAAGAGCTATTTCATTATCTTAAACACCATTAAAAAACGCTTTGAAACATCAAAAATCAAATCAATTCAAACCCAATAAATATTATAAATTGTCTTTTAAAAGAAGATTGTTTTATTAAAAACCATTTTTATCAATAAAATATAACAAATAACGTAATAACATTTGCAGTTAAGGGGTAGTCTAGGCGAAAATAGCGGCACTTTTTTATACCCTCATCAAAATTATAATAGTTGGAGCAATTATGCCGTCGCGTCAAGAACTCGCCAATGCCATCCGTGTGTTAAGTATGGATGCTGTACAAAAAGCAAAATCTGGTCATCCTGGTGCCCCAATGGGCATGGCTGACATCGCCGAAGTACTATGGCGTGACTTTTTAAAGCATAACCCTACAGATCCTAATTGGGCTGATCGAGATCGCTTTATTTTATCGAATGGTCACGGTTCAATGCTTATCTATTCTTTATTACATTTATCGGGATACGACTTACCGATTGATGAAATTAAAAACTTCCGTCAATTGCATTCTAAAACACCTGGTCATCCAGAATACGGCTACACGCCAGGCGTTGAAACTACAAC
>JAQWHO010000363.1 GCA_029249355.1 Thalassotalea sp. | reverse complement strand
CGCTCTTCTGTTAATGGCGGTAAAGGGATACGGATTAATGTACCTTGAGACATAGGGTTTAATCCTAAGTCTGAAGACATAATAGCTTTTTCAACAGCGCTGATCATCGATTTATCAAAAACCGTTACCGCAATAGTACGTGCATCAGGAATTGAGATATTGCCCACTTGGTTTAAAGGGGTATCTGAACCGTAATATTCAATAGTAATATTATCAAGTAATGACGCATGCGCTCGACCCGTTCTTACTTTATTTAAACTTGTTTTAAACGCTTCAATACTTTTGCCCATTCTTTCTTGAGCATCTTCTTTTATTTCATTTAACACTTTGATAATCCTTAAACATAAAAACAATTTATTTGAATATTAATCTAAATTTTCAGCATGATCGATAATAGTGCCTTCAGGTTCACCCATTATCACTGATTTTAACGCGCCCGGTTTATTCATGTTAAAAACACGAATAGGCATATTATGGTCTCTTGCTAAAGTAAATGCAGCCAAGTCCATTACCTTCAATTCTTTTTCTAAGACTTCTTGATACGTTAAATGGCTATATAATTCTGCGGTAGGATCTTTTTCCGGATCCGCTGAATAAATCCCATCAACTTTTGTGGCTTTTAATACAACATCCGCTTCAATTTCTATACCGCGTAAACAAGCGGCTGAATCAGTAGTAAAGAATGGGTTACCTGTTCCAGCACTAAAAATGACAACTCTACCAGATTTTAATAGACTGATGCCTTCAGCCCAATTATAACGGTCACATACACCCGCTAAATCTATTGCTGACATTAAACGCGCATTAACAAATGCACGATGAAGCGCATCTCGCATAGCTAAGCCGTTCATTACAGTAGCTAACATACCCATTTGATCGCCTACAACGCGATTCATACCCGCTTCTGCAAGCCCTGCACCCCTAAATAAGTTACCACCACCTATCACTAAACCTACTTGAATGCCCATTTCAATAAGTTCTTTTATTTCTTGAGCCATGCGGTCTAAAACTTTCGGATCAATGCCGAAACCTTCATCACCCATTAAGGCTTCACCACTCAGTTTTAAAAGAATTCGACGATATGTAGGTTTTGGGTTGATGCTCATAGAGTATACATTCCTGATTTGAATCTAAATTATAGATATAAAAAAGCCGCGGTCGAAATTAACCGCGGCTATTTTAATACGTTTATCATACTATCGAAAGTCAAAAGTGAAAAAACTCACTTTTATTATGCGCTAGCATTAAAAAACGCCTACAAAGTAGACGTTTTTATAAGAAGTTAATTATAATATTTGAGCCTATAACTAAGTTAAAAACTCATTTAAAATAAATTAAGCTTTAGCAGCAGCAATTTGAGCTTCAACTTCAGCAGCAAAATCTTCTTCTTTCTTCTCGATGCCTTCACCAACTTCTAAACGTACGAAGCTAGAAATAGTTACGCCTTTCTCTTTTAATATCTCACCAACAGTTTTCTTTGGTTCCATAATGAAAGCTTGACCCGTTAAAGAAACTTCACCTGTGAATTTCTTCATACGACCAGTAACCATTTTTTCAGCGATTTCAGCAGGTTTTCCTTCATTCATCGCCATTTCAATTTGAATGCGCTTTTCATTAGCAACAACATCAGCAGGTACGTCATCTGGCGTTAAAAATTCTGGCTTGCTTGCAGCAACGTGCATCGCAATGTGCTTAAGTGATTCTGCATCACCTTCACCAGCAACAACAACACCAATAGTAGCACCATGCTTGTATGAAGCTAAAGTAGTACCTTCAACATAAGCTACGCGACGAACATTGATGTTTTCACCAATTTTAGTCACTAAAGTAATACGCTCTTCCTCGAAATGTGCTTGAAGTTCTTCAATGGTTACTTTTGAAGCAGCAGCAGCATCGGCAACTTTGTTAGCAAATGCTAAGAAGTTAGCATCTTTTGCTACGAAGTCAGTTTGACAGTTAACTTCAACTAATGTGCCATCTTTAATGATGATTTGACCTTCAGCAGCAATGTTACCTGCTTTTTTAGCCGCTTTTGCTTGACCGTTCTTACGCATATTTTCAATCGCAAGTTCCATATCGCCGTCAGCTTCTTGTAACGCTTTTTTACAATCCATCATGCCCGCAGCTGTGCGATCACGAAGTTCTTTAACCATTGCAGCAGTAATTGCCATGAGTTAATTCCTCAATTTTCTGTTATCCCCGCGCACTTAAGCTTTGGGAATAAGTATTAATAAGTTGCCACAAAAGCAGAAAACGTTAAACGCGCGCTTAAGTGGCATATGCAAAATAAAACGATGTTTTATATTATTAACTGAAATTATTCAGTTTCAACAAAACCGTCTTTTTCAGCTTGTACAACGATGTCTTTTTCACGACCTTCAATTACAGCGTTAGCTGCTGAGTCTGTGTATAAAGTAATTGCGCGAATCGCATCATCATTACCAGGAACGATGTAATCAACACCATCTGGGTTTGAGTTTGTATCAACTACAGATATTACTGGAATACCTAAGTTGTTAGCTTCTTTAATAGAAATTTGCTAATGATCAGCATCAATGATAAATAAAGCATCAGGTAAACCACCCATGTTTTTAATACCACCAAGGCTTTTATCAAGCTTTTCCATTTCACGAGTACGCATTAACGCTTCTTTCTTAGTAAGCGCTTCAAAAGTACCGTCAGAGCTTTGAGACTCTAAGTCTTTTAAACGTTTGATTGATTGACGAACTGTTTTCCAGTTAGTCAACATGCCACCTAACCAACGGTGATTAACGTAAAATTGATCACATTTGATTGCAGCATCTTTGATTGCGTCGCTAGCAGCACGTTTAGTACCTACGAACAAAACTTTACCTTTCTTAGATGAAACACCTGATAAGAAAGCTAATGCATCATTAAACATTGGAACAGTTTGCTCTAAGTTAATGATATGAACTTTGTCACGTGCACCAAAAATGTAAGTTTTCATTTTTGGATTCCAGTAACGAGTTTTGTGACCGAAGTGAACACCTGCTTTAAGCATGTCGCGCATTGAAACGTTTGGCATAATATTTTCCTTTGGGGTTAAGCGTTCATATACCCAATATATTCGACCCAGACCACTGTTAATAACAGTTAGCTAGTGCACCCCGATATATCTTCTACAGGTATATGTGAATTTATAGTAAGTATCATTTATTGATACAGTTAGTCGTTCAACTTAAGTAGTCACACTTTTTACTTTTTAAAGCAAAAATAAAAACGGATGCCTAACTTAAATTTAGCGGCGCACTTTATACCATAAAGAACAAGAATTGACCACAAATTTAACTAAAAAATTGTAATATAAGGCTAGGTTTATTGTCAGAGGCACGTTAAAATTCGCCCGTCTTTTTAATTACAGGTTATAAATTATGTCTAGCGAGTTATTTTTCATTTACGATTCTCATTGTCCGTGGAGTTATGCAACCACATCTTTAGTGAAAAATATCGCCTCTGCTTTTCCTCAAATGCCGATACACCTAATGCATTGTGCTTATTATGACGGCGAAAACAAAGTAGATTTAGCCACCGTAGATGCAGTAAAAGAGTTAAGTGATGTGCCTTTTGGACAAGACTACTTAGCATCTTTATCTGAATATAAAGACTCAACGTTAGCGGCTAATTTGCTTACTTGGGTACAACATAAGTCAAATAAGCACGCCTTAGATTTATTATTTACGATGCAAAAAGCTCATTTTGAAAGAGGCAATGCCTTAACAGACAAAGACGACGTTCAGCCTTTGATTGATAGTTTGAAATTGTCGCCGCCGGCAAAAACCTTAAAAATAGAAAAGCTTACCAAAGACGCTGAATTTACCTTCCATGATATTTCAGAACTACAAGAAGTTATCGGTACCAAAGCAATTCCTGCTTTGCTTTTAGCACATAATGAAACGTTAATTTTACTGAATCATAACTTGTATCTTGAAAACCCTGAAAAAATTGTCGAAGCGATTAATACTGAACTTGAGTCAAACTAGTTCGTTATTTGTTGGCTCAGATTCAGTATTTATCTGGTTCAAAATCAAATAATCATTCGCTTAAAGTCAGGGCGTGTTGATTATTTGAAAACCAATTCGCCATTTTCAACCAGTACATTAATATCATCACCTGATGAAAACTCATTCGATAATATTTTATTGGCCAATGGGTTTTCTATCAGTTGTTGTATTGAACGTTTTAAAGGTCTTGCACCGAATAAAGGATCAAAACCCGCCTCAGAAATTAACGCTAAAGCTTCATCAGAAACATTAAACCCTATACCTTTATCTGCGATACGTTTTGCTAACGATGCTATTTGAATCGCAGCAATCTCTTGTATTTGATCGGATAATAAAGGATGAAAAACCACTGATTCATCAATTCTATTAATAAACTCAGGCTTAAAGTTATTGCTCACTTCAAGCATTACTTGTGCTTTCATGGCTTGATATTGGCTATCATCGGTAAAGCTTTGAATAATTTCAGAGCCGATATTGGAGGTCATAATGACCACCGTATTTCTAAAATCTACCGTTCGACCTTGGCCATCGGTTAAGCGCCCATCATCAAGTACTTGCAGTAAAATATTAAAGACATCTGAATGCGCTTTTTCTATTTCGTCTAACAAAATGACCGAATAAGGTTTACGTCTGACAGCTTCGGTTAAATAGCCGCCTTCTTCATAGCCAACATAACCTGGAGGTGCACCGACTAATCGAGCAACAGAATGCTTTTCCATAAATTCAGACATATCAACACGAATTAAGGCATCTTCACTATCAAACATAAAGTTAGCTAAAGCTTTGGTTAGTTCTGTTTTACCAACCCCTGTAGGGCCTAAAAATAAAAATGAGCCAATTGGCTGGTCAGGATCTGAAAGTCCGGCACGTGAACGTCTAATCGCATTTGAAATAGAAACAACCGCTTCTGATTGACCGATAACACGTTTGTGTAAATCGTCTTCCATTCTCAATAATTTATCGCGTTCACCTTCAAGCATTTTTGACACTGGAATGCCGGTTGAACGACTTAACACATCAGCAATTTCTACATCTGTTACTTTGTTTTTGAGCAAACTCATTTCATGCATTTCAGCTTGAGTGGCTAAATCGAGTTGTTTTTCTAATTCAGGAATCCGGCTATATTGTAATTCGGCCATACTGTCTAGGTCACCACCTCTGCGTGCAGCATCAAGCTCTAGTCTTGCATGCTCAAGATCGGTTTTGATCGCTTGTGTGCCATGAATTGCCGCTTTTTCCGAAGTCCACACTTCATCAAGTTCATGATATTCATTTTCTAAATCAGACAGCTGGTTTGCAATAAGTTCTGAACGTTGTAAAGAAGAATCATCAGAGTCATCTTCTAACGATTTTTGTTCTAATTTTAATTGAATAATTTTTCGGTCAAGTTTATCCAGAACTTCTGGTTTAGAGTCCATCTGTAAACGAATACTTGATGCAGATTCATCAATTAAATCAATTGCTTTATCAGGAAGTTGTCGATCACTTATATATCGATGTGACAATGTCGCTGCTGCTACAATCGCAGGATCCGTAATTTCAACTTTATGATGTAATTCATAGCGTTCTTTTAAACCACGTAATATCGCAATGGTATCTTCAACACTTGGCTCATCAACCAAAACTTTTTGAAAGCGACGCTCAAGTGCTGCATCTTTTTCTATATATTGACGATATTCATCTAAAGTAGTCGCGCCAACACAATGTAAATCACCTCGTGCTAATGCAGGTTTAAGCATATTTCCTGCATCCATTGCGCCGTCAGTTTTGCCTGCTCCAACCATTGTATGTAATTCATCAATAAATAAAATGACCTGCCCTTCTTCTTTAGCAAGTTCATTTAATACCGCTTTTAAACGCTCTTCAAATTCGCCTCGATATTTTGCTCCGGCGACTAAAGCGCCCATATCCAATGACAGTACACGTTTGTTTTTCAATCCTTCAGGCACTTCATGGTCAACAATACGTTGTGCTAACCCTTCTGCAATTGCCGTTTTACCGACACCGGGTTGACCTATTAATACTGGATTATTTTTAGTGCGGCGTTGCAATACTTGGATTGTGCGACGGATTTCATCATCGCGACCAATCACTGGATCTAATTTTCCTTGCTCAGCCATTGCGGTAAG
>JAQWHO010000362.1 GCA_029249355.1 Thalassotalea sp. | reverse complement strand
GTTAATAGTCTCATTTCATTGTGGGTTGCTAAACCGTGAGGAGAGAGTAGTACTCCAGAATCTGAGCCTACGAGTAAATGTATGCCGTTCATATGAAAATTATTGGTAATTTCCTGAAGAAATTTCAATGTTTTCTGATTATGTTCAACCATTTTATCTGATGCATTTAACCAGCGTTTAACCTGATTAGTCGATGCTTCTAATGCGATGATATCTGAAGTGTAATTTTTTGACGTTTTCGCTAAATATTCTTCTTTTTCATGACTTAACTTAGTTAATTGCTCGAAAATATTTAAGGTGGGTGTAACAGGCACTTTAATCGCTTTTAAGCGTAAAGCTATTTCAGTTAGTTTTTCGGGGGCAAACTCATAATTAAGTGGGCCTTGGAAGATGTCTTCAACATGCTCAAAAGATTGAAATCCGAATAGTTGGGATATCGGCATATCTCCAGAGCCATGTGGGCCGTGTTTTGCTATAGGTATCCCTAACTTTTTCCCTTCTTGGGCCATTGCACTTAAAGACTCTTTATTTAGATTGCCGTAAGCCTTAATTAAATCATAACCCATTGAATGGTACTTTTTTACAGCATCACTTGCTTCGCTGGCTGTTTCAACGCCATGATGCAAGTAAGCTCCTTTATAACCGGATATGATTGGGCTACTTACCGTCGAAGTGCTCCCTATTTGTGATCCTGATTTAATATTGTCACGCCATATTAATTGTTCAGGGACGCCGTTCATGACACGAACATGAGTTACACCGTGGCTAAGCGTTAATATATAAGCTGCTTTTTCGTACATGTGAACATGCATATCGATCAAACCTGGCGTGACATAACCACCTTTTCCATCAATAACCTTTAAATCTGGAAATGGTAAAGGGGATGCATTATCGATAATTGCTGTTATTTTCCCATTATTAATAACGATCTTTTTTGAAGGGATAATTGTTTGGTTTTCAACATCTACAATATTAATATTGCTTAATACAAAACTGTTGTTGCTTACTTTATTTTTAACTTCATTTGCGCTGCAAGGTATAAGCAATGTAAATAAAAGTAATGCGATAAATTTCATGGTTAACTCCTTTATATTTAAGGTTAGAAGTTAAAATGAAAAACTAATGATGTCGTCCAAAGACATGCTTTTACGCGTCTATTATCTTGATTTTAGGCCTCTTGCTGAGATTTATATTCAGTGGGCGTTTGTCCTGATATTTGTTTGAAGACTTTATTGAATGATGCCTTGGAACTAAATCCAGCGTTAGCAGCAATGTTAGAAAGGGAGTCATGAGTGTCGTTTGCTAATGATAAATAAACAAAATTAACTCGGTAGTTATTTATATACTCATTAAACGATTTTGTTGTGACTAGATTTATTGCTCGGGAAATATCTCTTGTTTGTAGTCCTGTTAAATTACTTACATCCGCTAATGTTAGGCGAGGCTTTAGAAACCACTGCTTTGATATCATTAATTTATCGAGTTCTTGAAAAATTGAATTATAAGCGCCATCAGTTGCTTCGATATTTTTAGTGGAGATATTTGGTGTGTTTACCTGCTGGGGAATTTGTTTTAATAATTGAATCTTAATAATGATCATTGTCGATGCGACTAACCAAATGCCGTTATTAATACCTTGCCCTAAAACGTTAATGTCATAAGGGAGCATGGATTGAATATTCAGTCGAATGAGGTCAATAATATTGAAAATTGATGTAATAGCCAGCAGCCAAACCAACCAGTTTAATGAGAAATCATCGGAATCGGAGCGTTCTTGGTCAAGAGAACGTTTGTATTTTAACAACATTGATACTGTTAATAATGCATATACTAAACGCCATAAAGTGCCTACACCTATTACCGTGTATGTATATGAAGTAAAATATAAAAAAGGGATGATAGGCAATAAATGCCAATATTGTCTTCGCGCTAACTTTCCATCGATGAGTAATTTTGCCGCTAAATAGATGACAGGTCCAAATAACATGATAAAAACGGGGCTAATTAAATATATATCCCGAGTAAGTCCTGTTTCTTCTAATATATTAATAAAAGCAGAAAGTGCAATACAGAACAATAATATTGATATCCCTCTGAATTTTTTGGCTTTAGATAGCCATAATAACAGCCCTCCTAAAATACCTATGCTAACAGTACTTGCTTGAATTAAGTTTACAACGTTGAGGTTTTCCATTTAAAAGTATTACTTAAGCAGTTTTGAAATTATTTTTGTAGAGCAAGTGTGACATGCATTGAAAGTATTGTAAAAAGTGAAAAACAAACCCAAGTTATGATTGATACGAAGGGTTAGTGCCGGCTACAGAAATCGAACTGGCAAGTCTACTTAGTTACCAATTCCCTCAGCAGCAGTCTTTTTATAGTGGGATAAAATTAATGAATTTGTTTATTTAGACAAATAAAAAAGCCTCAACATTTCTGTTGAGGCATAAAAAGACGTCGCATCAACTAAGTCATAGATGCTTTTAATTCAGGTGCTTGGTGGTGTAATCGAATAGAACGAGTAACTACACCTTCTAATTGAAATTCATCCTCGGGTGAAATAGTATCGGGGTGATGATGTATCGATGCTGATAATAACCGCGCCTGTTGCTTATCAATAATTTTACAAACGAAGCAACCATTATAGTTTGCAACAATTACATCGCCATTTTGTGCGGTTAATGCTCTATCAACAATGAGCAAATCCCCATCAAATATTCCCACGCCTTGCATAGAAGGCCCCGATGCTTGCCCAATAAAAGTAGCATTAGGGTGTCGTATTAATAATTTATCAAGTGATAATCCTAACTCTTTATATTCAGTTGCTGGCGATTCAAATCCTGAAATACCAGCTTCAATGTATATAGGAATAACTTTCATAAAAATCATATTTGACTGTGTTTTTGTACAGCCTAGTTGGAGTGACAAATTAAGAAAGAAAAATTTAATCTAATAGATTAAGGGAACAAATATTTTCAAGTGCAAATTGTTAAACCAAGTTGTATTCTTAGTCTATACTTCATGGCTTATGCTGGCCAATTGCAGTAATTCTATTTAGTCAGGAAAAAAATAATAATTAACAAGGAATTCACATGAAATTTTTTACGTTTCTGTTGTACTGCTTATTGCTAGTTTTTAGCTACGCAAGTAACGCGACACAGCTTTTACGAGAGCCTACATTAAACAATAACTTGCTTGTTTTTACCTATGCTAATGATATTTGGAAAGTATCATTAAAAGGCGGAAATGCAACTCGAATTACCAGCTTTCAAGGGCAAGAGTCTTCACCAAAAATTTCACCTGACGGCAAGTGGATAGCATTTACCGGTGACTATAACGGAAATAATGATGTTTATTTAGTCAGCAGCTCCGGTGGTGAAGTTAAGCGGCTAACTTACCATCCAACGAATGACCAAGCTGTTGGCTGGTCACCTGACAGTAAACGTGTGTTATTTAATACAGGAAGAAACAATGCCCCAAGAGGTTGGCAGCGACTTTACACTATTAGTATTAACGGCGGAAACCCAAACTTACTTCCTATGAATAGAGCTTACAGTGGTAGCTATTCACCTGACGGAAAACAGTTGGTATTTCGTCGCGCGGGTTTTTGGGATAAAGGCTGGCGTAATTATCGTGGAGGACAAAACCAAGCCCTACGAATAATTAAATTAGATGATATGGAAGAATATGACTTGCCATTTGATAATGATTTTGACATAGAACCTAACTGGCAAGGTGATGATATTTATTATTTATCTAATCGTAAAAAAGTTACTAATGTTTTTAAATATTCGACAAGCTCCAAGCAAGTATCACAAGTTACTCAAGCCAAAAAATTTGATGTAATGGGGTATACCGTTGACGGTAATAACCTTGTTTATGAATATCATGGTGATCTTTATTTGCAAGCGGGTGATGCTAAGCCACAGAAAATAGCCATTAATGTGCAAGGTGATTTTTATTGGGCAAGAAATAAATATGTAAATGCCGAGAACCACCTTACTGAATTTGATATTTCACCTAATGCTAAACGGGCTGTATTCGCAGCCCGTGGTGATATTTTCACCGTACCTGTTGAACATGGTAGTTCTCGAAATTTAACTGATAGTTCGGCAAGCCGTCAGGTTTCACCAGCATGGTCACATGATGGTCAATCCATTGCTTGGTTGAGTGACGACTCTGGTGAGTACCGTCTAATTATTGCAGATCAACGTGGCAAAATCGCGAAAGAGATCAAACTAGCAGAAAAAGGGTTTTACGGTGAATTGTCTTGGTCACCAGATAGTAAGCGTTTAATTTTTAGCGATAACTTTCAGCAGCTTTGGATCGCTAATGCAGAAAATGGCAGCACTAAAATTATTGATCAAAACACTATTACACACCCAGAACCCTCAGCAATGGCATCTTGGTCACCTGACAGTAAATGGGTTGCCTACACTAAACAAACCAATAACATGTTTCGCCAACTCTTTATATATTCTGTTGATAAACGAAAAAGCTATACAGTAACCGAAGGTATTGCCGAAGTACGTTCAGCTGTGTGGGATAAAAATGGTGAACGTTTGTATTTTCTAGCAAGTATAGACTATGGGCCTAAAGCGGCATGGTTAGATATGTCAACCATTGCCTTTACTCCTAAGTTTCAAATTTATTATGTGCTGTTAACGAGTAAACACGACTCTCCTTTATTAGAAAAGTCGGATGAGGAAGCAGTAGTTATGGATTCAAAAGGAGAGAAGTTTTCAAAAGATGGCAATGAAGATGAAGGTGAAGATGAAGAGAAAGAAACTGTCACCGTTGCAATTGATTTTAACGATTTAACGAAGCGAGTGTTGCCTTTATCTAAAGAGCTAGGACACTTTAGCCAACTACAAGCAGGAAAGTCGGGAGAGTTATTTTACTTATCTCAATTTAACAATAATTCAGGTGAAATTAAAACAGACTTGATTCGGTATGAGTTGGAAAAACGAGAGTTAAAAACTATCGCCAGTGATATTGAATCATACAAATTATCTAGTAATGGTGAATCTCTATTATCAAAATCGAAAGCAGGTTGGAGTGTCATTAGTAGTTCAGCAGGCTCAGGGAATGACGATAAAGTACTAAAGTTGAACTTACCAAAATTGGTTGATTATCAACAAGAATGGCAACAAATTTTTAGAGAAGCATGGCGATATCAACGTGACTATTTATATGTTGATAATTATCACGGCGCTAACTGGAATGAAGTTTACCAACTATACAGTCCACTCGTGCAATCGGTTAAACACCCAGCCGACCTTACTTATCTACTCGATAATATTGGCGCCGAAGTTTCAATTGGTCACTCATATACCAGCACAGGCGAATTACCACAAAAAGGTAAAAATTATGTTGGTTTACTCGGCGTTGATTTTGAAATTAACAGCAAAGGCGTACGTTTAGCCAAAATTTATACAGGTGAAAACTATTTCGCAAATCAAAATAATCATGCACCACTCGCCAAAGTCGCTCATAAAATTAATGAGGGTGACTACTTGCTTGAGGTAAATGGCAACAAGATAAATCTAAAACAAAATATCTATCAGTACTTTCAAGGCACGTTAGGGCAACAAACGAGCATAACCGTAGGTAATTCTAAAAAGGACAAAGCTGTTCAAACATTCAATATCATTCCAATTGCCAATGAAACTAACCTTCGAAGAAATGATTGGGTTGAACAAAACCGTCAGTATGTAGAAAAACAGTCCGGTGGCAAGTTAGCTTATGTTTGGGTGCCTGACACGGCAGAAGATGGTTATCATACTTTTAATCGCTATTTCTATTCACAATCAGATAAGCAAGGTGTGATTATTGATGAACGATTTAATCACGGTGGATATATTGCCAATTATATCATTGATGTCTTAAGACGTGAGCTAAATGGTTTTTTCAACAACCCATTTGCTAAAGCTAACCCTATGACTAGCCCTGGTTCTGGTATTTGGGGAACTCAGGTCATGTTGATTAATGAAGTGTCAGGCTCAGGTGGCGATATGCTGCCTTATATGTTCAGGCATTATAAATTAGGCAAGCTAATAGGCAAACGCACATGGGGAGGGTTAGTTGGCATATGGGGCGTACCACCGCTGATTGATGGTGGCTATATTACAGCACCTAGATCAGGTTTTTATGATATGCAAGGACAGTGGAAAGTAGAAAATGAAGGTGTCGCACCAGATATTAATGTGGAGCAATGGACAAAGTATACGATAAAAGGGCAGGACCCTCAGTTAGAACGTGCAATAACAGAAGCTTTACATGGTCTTGAAGACTTTAAGTCGCCGATAAAAGCACAGCCAGCTCCACCTGTGCGAGTACCTAACCCAGTTAACTAGCTTTTTAGTTGAAGAAACAGAAACGGTAAAGACAAAAGCCCAGCTAAAGTTGGGCTTGTCTAATAAATGACACTGACTGCCGGAGTCGAGCTGGCGTTCTACTGATTTAAAAGTTTTATAATGTGTCAGATGCTTATCATTCGGCACCTGTATTATCTATAGTTAAAATTTATATGCTTTAGACCAAAATTTACTCGATATTTTATTAATTACATTAGCTTCGGCATTGATCAATATCGCAAACCCTATCCCTAATTTAGGTGAGTATCCAATATCTGCTCGAAAGCCTTCTACCCAACCCGAATGATAGATAATTTTTTGCTCTTCAAGTTGATAAATACGCCAACCGTAGCCGTAATGAGCATCGGTTAAGTGTTCTCTCCAATACTTTCTCCGTAAATCCTTCTTAGTTTTTATCCGTGGAGTTGTTACTTCACTTATAAGTTCAGGCGATAAAACATCAGGTTTATAACCTAAATTGGCAATTAGCCATTGTGCTAAATCAGCAATACTTGAATTAACACCTGCTGAAGGAGCGACTTTATAAAAGTCTGGCTCTACATTAACGGTGCGCCAGATATATTTTTTTTGTCGCTTACCTTGTTTGTTTTTTTGTTAGTTAAAACAGTCTTTCTCAACACATGAGGCTTAGCCGCATTTTGTTGTTGTTGAAAAGCCTCAAACCCAATAGAGCTGTCATTCATTTTTAAAGGAGAAAGTAGCCTTTCAGTCAGTAGAGATGAATAGCTTTTTTCTTGACTAGCCTCAATGGCAGGTTGTAGTAGCCCGTATGCGATATTTTGATAGCCATAACACTTTTCGGGCTGGCAAATTGGCGTTATACGATCAAAACGACCAATAATTTTATCCATACTCCAGTTTTCATGGAGTAAGTTATCATAAGCATTAGGCATTAAACCACTTGAATGACTAAGAAGATGCTTTAATTTAATTTATTCGGCAGCACCTTCTTTAGCCAGAGTAAAGTGAGGTACATATTTAGTGATTGGATCGGATAAGTGAAGCTTTTGTTCTTGGGCGAGCATAGTTGCAATGGTAGAAGCGAAAGTTTTCGATACCGAAGCTAAACGAAATACTGTATTGCTGTTTACTTTTTGGTGTTTCGCTTTATCAATATGACCAAAGGTTTTTAAGGAAACAATCCTGTCGTTTTTTACCATGACATAAGCGCCACCAGGAATACTGTATTTATCGAGTTGTTAGGCAACATAGTCTGAGAATTCGTGATCAAATGCCTCAAGCGTATAAGCATAAGAATAGGATATAAGAAAAGTAGATAAAAAAAGATAAAGTACACGAATCAACACAGATCCCCTTTAATAAAAAGCAATCGAGTCTAGCGAATTTATTGATAAATAAATAGTGAATATTGGTCAATAATTATTAAACATCACCGTTTTATCTGCTTTTGATTTTGTGCTTATCAATAACATGAAATACATAACAAGTAGGCGCAAACATCACGACTAATACAGGGTATAGAAAATATTGGTGTTAGTGGAAATTGATTAAGAATTTAACCAAGCACTTTATTAGAAATAGATACAAAAAAGCCCTAACCTAAGTTAGGGCTTGAATGAATGGTGCCGACTGCCGGAGTCGAACTGGCGACCTACTGATTACAAGTCATCCGCTTGGTTTTGGTGAGTCCACTAGTAATGCAGATCAGCCGTATGTACAATATTTTGAAATACAATATTAGCCTTAGGACTTTATCATTTAATCTAACTGTTCAAAATTATCTCTAACATATGTTATTGGAAAATAAATTTTGTTTGCTGGATTAAGCAAATCTAGCCTTTAATCCTAAATAATTATGACAGCCATACCAAAGTATTAAGTTCTATATATTTGCGATGGTGTCTGAATTATTAGAAGTTTTGCATGTAATAAGCTTTGAGCGTTAACTAAAGCCCGCTGAGGGCGTAATCCAATAAGCCTCTTTGCCGAAAGTAGTTTAACTGATATGCTTTGTTTGGTATAATGTATACAATATTATTTTTAAGCAAGAGAAATATGATGGAAACAAATAGTACAGATTGGCGATATACGGTTATGCCAGCCGTGTTTACATGGCTAAAAGAGTCAGAATCCGGTGCCCTTGAAATTGACTTTGATGAAACACAAAAGCAGGCCTCAGCTGTTTTAAAAGCTCAAGGAAAAGGGGGAAGCAGAATGGGCGGACTTGTCGCTTCTGGTACTCTGGGTGAGAATAGCTACCTGAGTAACGAACAGCGTCTATCTTTACTTAAATCCCTTTCTGAGATTGCTAAAGAATACAATGTTCCGCTAATCAGTGGTGCAGCTGCAGAAACTAAAGAAGAGCTTGCCGACATTGTTAGAGGACTTGCAACCGTTGGTGTCGATACTGTAATGGTAATGCCGCCTAAAACTAAAGCGGTTCCTTCTGACGAAGAAATGTTTGCCTACTATGCGCTTGCTGCAACAGCGGCAAAAGAAGCAGGCGTAACAATTATGCCCTATAACAACCCTGATGCAGCTGGCTATCATGCTATTTCAACAGATCTTCTTAGAAGACTTGCTGCGCTACCTGAATTAACTGCGCTTAAAATATCGACTACAGATGTTTCAACTATTGAAACGCTTATGGTAGAAAACAAAGATTTAAAAATCTTGGCAGGTGTTGACACGGTAACTGTACATGCAGGACTTGCTGGTGCATGTGGTGGTATTACAGGTGTAGGTACTATCTTCCCTAAAGCTAGTGTTACTATGCAGGAATATGTTTTAAAAGGTGAATGGGCTGAGGCAAACAAAATTTCTCAGGCTATGAACTCTATATCTTACTTAGATGCTCAGCCGTTACTTATGGAATACCTTAAGTTTGCTATGGGTATTCATCATAATGATGCTGATGGTGGTCTTCGTACTTTAGGTAAGAAACTAACTCAAGGGCAAATTGATGATGTTCGTGCAAGATATATTCTAGCAAAAGAAAGACTTGAACTTCTGGATTTATTAGACTAATTCTTCCAAATATTCAAAAAGAGAAAGCTCCGTTTTTACGGAGCTTTTTTTGTCCGTCTTCTGGTTGTAATTCTATAGACCTAATTATGAATGAGCTAAACTGTTCTGATAAACATCCTTCTGTGTAATCTAGTATTTTCAGATAAAGTTAAACTAACTATAACAACTGCCATTACTGGTGCTAATGCCCAGTTCGGATATTTACATCATTAACTAACTCACCCTGTTAAAATTCACTTGCAGTTTTAATATTTTATACAGCACCCCCAATACTCAATTTTCTCTAATTGGATTAATTTAAAGTAGGTTGTCTTTTGTGCTCATCAGTAGCGCTACCTAGTTGAATTAATCGACAGATACACCACGAATAGTGCAGGCTATAGAAAATATTGGTGTAAGTGAAAATTGATTAAGAATTTAACCAAACGGTAGATACAAAAAAGCCCTAACCGAAGTTAGGGCTTGAATGAATGGTGCCGACTGCCGGAGTCGAACTGGCGACCTACTGATTACAAGTCATCCGCTTGGTTT
>JAQWHO010000361.1 GCA_029249355.1 Thalassotalea sp. | reverse complement strand
GACAATTTCATTAAGCTTGAACGTAATCCTAATGACATTGAATTATATATGTTTGCACAAGCAAACTCTGAACATTGCCGACACAAAATATTCAATGCAGATTGGACAATTGATGGCGTTAAGCAGCCAAAATCATTATTTAAAATGATCCGTAATACCCATGAAATCAATCCTGATTTCGTATTAAGTGCCTATAAAGATAACGCTGCAGTTATGGTGGGCAGTGAAGGTGGGCGTTTCTTCCCAGACCCGACTACTAACGAATATGGTTATCACCATGAAGATATTCAAATTTTAATGAAGGTGGAAACACATAACCACCCTACAGCTATTTCTCCTTATCCGGGTGCAGCAACTGGCTCTGGTGGTGAAATTCGTGATGAAGGCGCTACAGGTATTGGCTCTAAACCTAAAGCGGGTTTAGTGGGTTTTTCAGTTTCTAACTTACGTATTCCTGGTTTTGAACAACCTTGGGAAACCGATTTTGGCAAGCCTTCTCGTATAGTCACAGCCTTAGACATAATGACAGAAGGCCCACTGGGTGGCGCTGCGTTTAATAACGAATTTGGTCGCCCTGCAATTTTAGGTTATTTTCGTACTTATGAAGAACAAGTGAATTCATTTAACGGCCTTGAGGTGCGTGGTTATCACAAACCTATTATGCTTGCTGGCGGATTAGGCAACATTCGTGATGAACATGTTCAAAAAGGCGAAATTTGTGTTGGCGCTAACTTAATTGCATTAGGCGGACCAGCTATGAACATTGGTTTAGGTGGCGGTGCTGCTTCATCAATGGCTTCAGGACAATCGGCTGAAAACTTAGACTTTGCATCTGTACAACGTGAAAACCCTGAAATGGAACGTCGTTGTCAGGAAGTTATCGATAAATGTTGGCAGCTTGGTGACGATAACCCAATCTTATTTATTCATGATGTTGGCGCCGGCGGTTTATCAAATGCCTTTCCTGAATTAGTGTCAGATGGTGGCCGTGGCGGAAACTTTGAATTGCGCAACGTACCAAATGATGAACGCAGTATGGCGCCCCATGAAATTTGGTGTAGTGAATCTCAAGAACGTTATGTACTTGCTGTTTCAGACGAGCAACTGCCTATTTTTGAAGCGATATGTGCGCGTGAGCGAGCACCATTTGCTGTCGTTGGTAAAGCAACTGAAGAAGAGCATTTAACGGTTACTGATTCGCATTTCGCTGATGACGAAACAAAAAACACACCGATTGACCTACCTCTTGAAGTGCTTCTAGGTAAAACACCTAAAATCATAAAAGATGTTAAAACAAGTACTGAAACAGGTAAAACGTTAGATCTTGCTAATATTTCTGTAACAGAAGCCGCAGATCGTCTATTGCGTTTACCGACCATCGCAGAAAAAACCTTCTTAATCACCATTGGTGATCGTTCAGTAACAGGTATGGTTAACCGCGATCAAATGGTTGGCCCATGGCAGGTTCCTGTTGCTGATTGTGGTGTAACCGCTGCAGCACTTGATTCGTATCATGGTGAAGCAATGTCATTAGGTGAACGTACACCGGTTGCCCTACTTAACTACGGTGCATCAGCACGTTTAGCGATAGCTGAGTCATTAACCAACATTGCTGGTACAGATATTGGCGATTTAAATCGTATTAAACTTTCGGCAAACTGGATGTCGCCAGCTGGTCACCCGGGTGAAGATGCAGGTTTGTATGAAGCGGTAAAAGCCGTTGGTGAAGAGCTTTGTCCGGCATTAGGATTAACCGTTCCGGTTGGGAAAGACTCTATGTCGATGAAAACTCAATGGAATGAGAATGGCGAAGCTAAGTCAGTAACGTCTCCTTTATCTTTGATTATCACAGCGTTTGGTCGTATAGAAGATATTCGTAAAACCGTGACTCCAGAACTTCGAACAGATAAAGGCGATACTCGACTTGTTGCGATTGATTTATCTGGTGGTAAAAACCGTTTAGGTGGCTCTTGTTTAGCACAAGTTTATAAACAATTAGGTACAGAAACACCTGATGTCGATAATCCAGAGCAATTAAAAGGCTTTTTCAATGCGATGCAAACCTTAGTACGTGATGAAAAATTAATTGCGTATCATGATAGATCAGACGGTGGTTTATTTACTACGATTGCTGAAATGGCCTTTGCCGGTCATACCGGTGTAGATATTGATATTTCCAAGCTAACAGGTACTGATTTAGAAGTATTATTCAATGAAGAATTAGGCGCAGTCATTCAAATTCGCGAATCTGATGTTGATGATATTCATTCAGTATTTGATCAACACGGCATATTAGATTTATGTACAGATGTAGGTCGCTTAAATGATTATGACATGATCACCTTTAAACGTGATGACACTGTTGTATTAGAAAATACTCGTACTTATTTCCGTACTGTTTGGGCAGAAACTACGTTAAAAATGCAAGCACTTCGCGACAACCCTGAATGTGCTCAGCAAGAATTTGATGTTAAATTTGATACTGAAGATCCGGGTTTAAATACCGAGTTAACTTTTGATATTAACGAAGATATTGTTGCTGATTTAATTGCTAAAGATGCTCAACATATCACTAACCCTAAAATTGCTATTTTACGTGAGCAAGGCGTTAACTCTCATGTTGAAATGGCTGCGTCATTTGACCGTGCCGGTTTTATCGCAATTGACGTTCACATGTCTGACATACTTGAAGGACGCACCGATTTAGCCGACTTTAACGGTTTAGTTGCTTGTGGCGGTTTCTCATATGGTGATGTATTAGGTGCTGGTGAAGGTTGGGCGAAGTCAATTTTGTTTAATGCTAATGCTCGTGAAATGTTTAAAACATTTTTCCACCGTGAAGATACTTTCTCATTAGGTGTGTGTAATGGCTGTCAAATGCTGTCAAACCTTAAAGAAATTATTCCAGGTAGTGAAGCTTGGCCGCATTTTGTCCAAAACAAATCAGAACGATTTGAAGCACGTTTCTCATTAGTTGAAATTCAAGAAAGCCCGTCAATATTCTTTAAAGGTATGGAAGGTTCACGTATGCCAATTGCTGTTTCTCACGGTGAAGGACATGCTGAATTTATCTCAGAAGAAGCAATTGGTGCTGCAAATGATTCTGGTAAAGTTTCAATGCGTTTTGTTGATAACTATGGAGAAGTAACAGAAACATACCCTGCAAACCCTAACGGCTCGCCTGATGGTATTACGGCGTTAACGACTACTGATGGTCGAGTAACAATAATGATGCCTCATCCTGAACGTGTATTTAGAACGGTTGCAAACTCATGGCACCCTGATGAATGGCAAGAAGATTCACCTTGGGTAAGAATGTTTAGAAATGCGCGTAAATTTATTGGGTAAGTACATTTAATCTGTTATTAACGCTACAACAGACAATTAAAAGCATTAATAAAATACAAAGATAAAAACCAGACTTAGTACGCTAATTCTGGTTTTTTTATTTTTGTATTTTATTTATGCACTATATAGAGCTTTCTCTTTTACATATTCCTTAACTTCAACTTTACATAAAAAGTTATTGCACTTGCAATATAATTGAATTTCGTTATTCTGTGGGTAATTAACGAAAGAAAATTCAAAAGGAAGTTCAAAAGCTATGCAATCACATGACTCATCCCCTCTTAATGACTATATAGAATATCCCGTTGAAGAAATGCTTTCACGCTCTGAAACTTTTTACGCAGAAATAAAACGTCGTCATTCTATTCGTAGTTTCAGTAGTCGTGCTGTCCCTCAAGAAGTTATTGAAAATTGTATTAAAGCAGCAGCAACAGCTCCAAGTGGAGCGAATCATCAGCCTTGGCATTTTGTTGCAGTGCATAGCGATGACATTAAAAAGCAAATTCGTGAACAAGCAGAAGGACATGAACGTAGCTTTTATGAAGGTCGCGCTGGAGAAGAATGGTTAGATGCTTTAAAACCTTTAGGTACTGATGCAAGTAAACCGTATCTAGAACAAGCGCCCTGGTTAATTGCGATTTTCAGTCAAAAGAAAGGGGGCATTCATGCTGAAGATAAAAACACTAATTATTATGTGCATGAATCTGTCGGTATCGCTACAGGCTTTTTGATCAATGCCTTACATACCTCAGGCTTAGTAACATTAACTCATACACCAAAACCAATGTCATTTTTAAGTAAAATCTGTCAACGCCCAGAAAATGATCGCGCTTATATGTTGATAATTACGGGATATCCCGCAGAAGATGCATCGGTGCCACATCATGCATCGGTGAAAAAGTCGTTCGATGAAGTGTGTACTATTTTATAGGTCTTATGAATAAATAATAAAAAGGGATGAACTAAATTCATCCCTTTGACTAAATTAAAAATTTGGTTAAAACGTTTTAACTACAATCAAGCTCAATATCCGTACATTTTTTAGCACAACGAATCGTCGATTGTTCGTCTGTGTTGTTCATGTTTATGGTTAAATTTTGATGGCATTGAGGGCATTGGGTAATTCGACCCGATAACACTTTTTTAATAAAGTGCTTTTGTTGATGAAATGAATCACTGGTTAATTTATTAAATGACTTCAGTTGCGATAGCTGTGAAAGTTCTGACATAGCAATTTTAAGCTCTTATGTTTTAGATAAAAGAAGAATAAAAATTATTTATTCGAAGTAACACAATACCAACCATCAAATTGCCCTTTCAATGGCTCAGAGCTTGTTTCTAATAAGTGCTGATAAGCAGAAAGGTTTTCATAAGTAGCTGGCATATCTGGATAAGCAGTTACCTCCCAGGGATATTCTTCACTTTCTTGGTAGCTACAAAAAGACAACTTTTGGTTATTCTCTAATAATAAATGCCCAAATTTCAATGCCAATGCTTGATCAGGAAAAATAACGGAAAATTCAATTTCTCTCGCTTCTGATAAATCATCACCGTCTAATAACATCTGCCATAAAGCGTCACCATTATTATCATTGGGAAAAAGCGTTAGATCACGTTCCATTTAAGTATCTCTTTTTTATATTAACGAAAGCTCGTAATAAGTTTTCATTAACAATTTTTATTGTCATTACTATTAAGTTTAATGGTAAAACGGATAAATTAACATGTAAACTTAGGACTAATTTATATTCGAAATATACCGAGTAATTGCTACAATGTTCATTTAATGAATCCTTACTCTGTCATTCATCAATATTTTTCACTTGAGTATAGCCACTCGGCTATCGTCTAAATTAACTTAAGCTTATATGATTAAATTCGAACGTCACATTACAGTTTCATCAAACGACAAAAATATTATTGAAATATTAGCTGAGGCATGTAAGGAGTTCTCACTCAGCAATGCATTGGTGAAAAGTGCCATCAATAAAGGTGCTTTATGGTTAACTCGTGGTAAATATACCCAAAGAATTAGAAAAGTAAAAAAAAGCTTACTGCCTCAAGATGTTCTCAACTTTTATTACGATGAAAGGGTTCTTTCGCAGGAACCACCACAAGCGTTATTAATTGCTGATGTAGAGCAATATAGTGTTTGGTATAAACCCTATGGCATGTTGAGCCAAGGTTCAAAATGGAGTGACCATTGCACGATTGCAAGATGGTCAGAAACCACTCTTTTACCTCAACGACCAGCGTTTATTGTTCATCGTTTAGATAGAGCAGCTTCAGGTTTAATTATTATTGCTCATAGTAAAAAAGCCGCGCAAGCTTTCAGTAAAATTTTCGAGCATCATCAGTTAGAAAAAATTTACCATATTATCGTCCACGGAGTTTTACCCGCTCACGTCGACGAAAATATAGGCTTAGAAATAGTGACAAATATTGATGATAAAAGTGCTAAATCGACTTTTTATCCACTAGAAATAAATCCAGAAAAACAATTAAGTTTGATCAAAGTAAAAATTGAAACGGGCAGAAAGCACCAAATAAGAAAACACGCTGCAAGTATTAACTTACCTGTAGTTGGCGATAGGTTGCACGGAGATAATACAATTGTTCTATCTAACGATGGGAATTCAGAAGAAGTGAACTTGCAGTTATGTGCCGTTCAACTAAGTTTTATCTGCCCTTTTGACCAAAAAGAAAAGCTTTTTGAATTACCCACTCAGTTAAAATTATCATTAACTGAGTTGAGCAAGAGATTAACGTAATGTCGACTAATTCCGATGGACTAAGGACTGTAAGTAAAATCATCATCAGACAACAATTCTAAACTATCACCCACTAGATCTGATTGAGAGAATTTAGACAATAAAGTAAAGCCTTGTTGACGTTGATGAAGGGTTAGAGCTTGATAAGGCAACCTAAAACTTGCTGAAACAGCTTTAGTCATCATTAATGTTGTGTTAATTGCAATAGGGTTTGGTTCACAAAACAACCACTGCATTAAACCATTTAGCTCGCCATTTAATGAATCATTTTTTTCATCCATTAATTGTCGCATTAAACCGGGTACAATATTAGACGTTACGGAGATTACACCGTGAGAGCCAAATTGATGGCGGCCATCATGGCTTTCATCGTCATTACCTGACCAACAAGCAATACCTTTTTTCTCATAATATGCAATACGTTCATTACCGGCGCATTCTTTAACGCCAATAAAGTTTTCAAGCGTTGATAATGGTTCAATAATATCTGGCGTTAAATCTTGCCCTGTACGACCAGGTACGTTGTAGATAAATGCCGGACCAATTGCTAACACGCGTTTGAAATGTTCAATAACACCCGCAGTTGATGTTCGACCATAATAGGGATTTATTTGTAATGCGGCATCCATTCCCATAGCAAAGCCATTTTCAGTCGCTTTAATCGCTTCTCTCGTGTTATTACTACCAGTATTACCAACGATAATTAATTTTTCACCGTATTGATGAACACTATGAGCAATCAACATCAAATGCTCTTCCCAACTCAATAAATGCCCTTCGCCAGTAGTACCGCCAACAATAATACCATCAACACCTGCCGCTATTTGCTCAGCAATTAATTTATCGTATGTCGGTAAATCAATATCACCATTGCTTTTATAAGGGGTTTTTATCGCGGTAATTAAACTAGCGGCTCTTAATTGCTTCATCCGTAATCTCGTGTGTCAGGTTGTATTTTGATGTATTAGTTATATTTATAAAAAATAGAAAAACTAGCAGTGGGCGATCTTATCAATAACGCGTCTTAGGATAAACACTTCATTGCTAACAATATGCTGATATTTAAAAATTAGATGAGATAACTCTATCACTTTATAGGCATGATAGTTATCAGGATCAGTAAAGTCAGCATCATATTGTTCTTCATTAAGGTATTCTGCTTTAGCAATAGTAAAATGTATATCTCCAACAAGCCCCCAATCACCTAACTCAATTGAGTGTTGAATAGCTTTACCTTGTTTGTCATGAATTGAAAAGGCAAATTCATATTCACCTTCTTCGGTCATTTGGGCAAGTTCGGTTTGAACAGAGCCATCTGGTAATATTTCACTTCGATACCAAGAACCAAATAATTGCTGTCGTTGATAATTCATTTTCAAATACAATTAATTTCTTTGGAAAAGGATAATACGCTATCCATAAAAATCAGGCATTAAAAAAGCGACAATAAGTCGCTTTATTTAGAATGATTACGCTTAAACGTTAATTTTTACGTAACTTAACGCCACCATTAACACTTTCAATTGAAATTCGAACATCGCCAGAGCCGATAGTGCCGTGTAAATTTCGACCTGAAAACATGTTTTTATCGACAGATAATCCAAAGTCATTACGAATGCTGCCATTCATAGTTTCAATATCAACATCTGCATTAATTGAATCAGGTAAGCTAAGCTCAATACGTCCATTTACAGTATCAATTGAAATATCTTTTAAGTTAGCTGATAAAGATTGGTAAGTGACTTCAATACTGCCATTTACTGAGTTAATTTCACTATCACTCGTTAAGCCATTAGCCACTATTGAACCATTGACTAAGTCAAGATTCATTTCACCTTGCACGCCTTCAATATTTAAAGAGCCATTCACTAAATCGATTGACGATAAGCGAGTTTGACGAGGCACCATAACCGTATATTCAACAGTACCAGAGTGATTATTTCCCCATCCTGAAGATTTTTTATAGTGTGTTTCAACACTAACACCACGATCATTCTCGGTCATTTCAATAGTAATTCTATCTCGAGCATCTTGATTTTTTGCGGTAATAACGGCCTCAACTTTAATTTTATTGTTATCCCAGGCTTTTATTTCGACATCACCATTAACATTGTCTAAGCGAAATTCAGTACGTTCACTCACAGTAAATGTTTTAGTAATTTCATCTCTAACTTCTGCTTTCGCGGTCAAACTTAAAACTGAAGTACTCAATACTAGCGTAAATAATGCGATCATCTTTGTTATTTTCATTTTTATTCCTACTGTTTGCTCATAAACCATTTATAACATTAGTAACTGCAAAAGATAAAAAGGTTTAAATAGATTCATTAAATAGTTAAATTATCTTACAATAATCAAGTTTTAAGAACAGGGACACCGCTTTGGATAACCTTAATATTCAATTACTCTTAACTGGAAACGAGTTAATGGTCGGCGATATCATCGACTCAAACTCAGCGATGATAGCACAACAATTATTACCTTTAGGTGTCACTATTCAACGGAAAGTAACTATTGCTGATGATATTGAACTATTAATTAGTGAAATTAAAAGTATCAGTCAAGATGCTGATGTTCTCATTATCAATGGGGGGCTTGGTCCAACAATCGATGATTTAACGGCACAAGCCTTAGCAAAAAGTTGCCAACTTCCCATAGAGGAACACCCCTGCGCCGTCCAACATTTAGAAAAATGGGCTGCAACGCGAGGAATCACACTAGACAGCACTAATTTAAAACAAGCAATGCTGCCCCAGAACGCAAACATCATTCACAATAGAACAGGTAGCGCAGTAGGCTTTCATATAAACTTTCAACAGTGCGATATTTACTGCACGCCAGGTGTACCGAGTGAATTAGAGGTAATGTTTCAAG
>JAQWHO010000360.1 GCA_029249355.1 Thalassotalea sp. | reverse complement strand
TCAATTAGTATTAGCGCCACTTGTTGCCGTTATAGCCGCAGGTAATTGCGCAATAATCAAACCGTCTGAATTATCACCCGCAACATCAGCATTATTAGCGAAGCTTATTCCGCAATATTTAGATAATGAGGCTGTATCAGTTATAGAAGGTGGGGTTGAAGAAACCACTGAACTATTGAAATACCCGTTTGATCACATTATGTACACTGGCAATGGTCAAGTTGGTCGTATCGTGATGACAGCGGCGGCTAAACATTTAACGCCTGTAACGTTAGAATTAGGTGGAAAGAGCCCTGTATATATTGATAAAACTGCTGACTTAACAATCACCGCACAAAGGTTAGCCTGGGGAAAATGGATGAATGCGGGGCAAACTTGTATTGCCCCCGATTACATTCTAACAACCGAAGATGTTGCTGCTGATTTAATTATCGCTCTTAAAAAACAAATATCCTCGATGTTTGGCGACGATATTAAAAATAATCCACATTATGGTCGTATTGTTAACCGTCGTCACACTGAACGAATTGCTTCATATATGAACAGTGGTGAAATTGTTCACGGTGGTGCTATAGATTTAGAAACAAACTTTATAGAACCTACCATCATTCTTAATCCTGAGCTTGATAGTCCCATTATGACTGATGAGATTTTTGGCGCATTACTACCAATTATCACTATTGATAATTTTGAATCAGCGAAAGCTTTTGTTAAAACACGAGAAAAGCCGTTGTCGTCTTATATTTTCAGTAAAAAAAGTCAACAAACTCAAAGTTGGATTAACGAAATCAGTTCTGGCAGCCAATGTATTAATGACGTGATTATGTTTAATGCTGTACCTGACCTACCTTTTGGTGGTGTTGGTCCAAGTGGTATGGGTCAATATAGCGGGAAAGCGGGTTTTGATAACTTTAGTCACTTAAAGTCAGTATTATATCGCCCTTTCTTAAAAGACTTACCAGTGAGATTTGCACCTTATACTGACCTTAAATTTAAATTGCTTCGTTGGATCAGGCACTTATAACTCTATCCTTATAGGTAATTAATTTGAACCGCCTTTAAATGGCAAATTATTCAAACAAAAAAAGCTGCGATTGCAGCTTTTTTTATAGGTATTTTTTTATATTTATTTAACTATTATAAAAATGACAATAAATCTTCGTCTAATTGCATTAAGCTTTTTGGATCAGCCATCATTGTTGCCGCATGAGATTTAATTCGCGGTAAAATACGTTCGAAGTAAAATTCAGCCGTTTTAATTTTAGCGCGATAGAAGTCTCTGTTTTCAACATCACCCGCTAATTTTTCATAAGCAGTTTGCGCCATTTGTGCCCAAAAGTAGCCCATAGTGATATAGCCTGAATACATTAAGTAATCAACAGAAGCTGAGCCAACAACGTCTCTATCTTTTTTAGCTTTCATTGCTAAACGAACTGAGTACTGTTGCCAGTTTGCAACCGCTTTACTTAATGGCCAAATAAACTTATTCATTTGACGTTTATGAGGGTTACTTGAGATCATACTTTTCTCACGACAATACCCTAATATTTCCATAGTAAAACTTTTAAGTGATTTACCTCGACTTAATAATATTTTTCGACCTAATAAATCAAGGGCTTGAATTCCGGTAGTACCTTCATATAGAGTAGATATACGGCAATCACGAACGATTTGTTCCATACCCCACTCCTTTATATAACCATGGCCACCAAATACTTGCACACCTAGGTTAGCACTTTCACAGCCAACTTCAGTTAAAAAAGCTTTTAATATCGGCGTGATGAAACCTAAACGGTAATCGGCACGCTTACGCTCTTTTTCATCTTTAGATGTTTCAATGGTATCAACAAGCTTAGAAACATAATAAATCATCGCACGTCCACCTTCAGCAAACGCTTTTTGCGTTAAAAGCATACGACGTACATCTGGATGAAC
>JAQWHO010000359.1 GCA_029249355.1 Thalassotalea sp. | reverse complement strand
ATAATTAAGACCTCTTCTTTGGTGCTCTTTCCAGAGCCAGTGGGTCGCAAAAGTTGCTCGCCCATCATGGACTCGGTAATACCAACTATTATCTATTTCTTGGATTATTGTGCGTAGAATAGAAAAGTGTTTTTCAAGCGTGTTTTCTACGTATGGTTTGCCTTTATTTGATAAAAAAAGGTAGTTAGTAGAATCAAGCCCTTCACTAGATTCAATCAATTTATTTCTTTTGATTATGTTTATTTCACGTTGTTTACTTTCCTTGTATTGCTCTAGCTCTTCAAAAATCTCAATTGGAATTTCGACAATACGAGGCTTGCCACCTTTAGTAACGGTTATATGAGTGGGGACGACTTCAAGGAAGCTGTAATCGTCATTACCAATATTATGCGCAGGAAAATGAGTTACTTCTTCAATTCGAAGCCCTGAAAAAACTACTAATTTAAACATAAGCGGAAAAGGTTTCGGCACTTGGTCAACGTACTTTTCAAATAACTCACGATGGTCAAAAGTCATTGGTTTAAGTTTTTTATGTGCAGGAGTGGACGCTGCTTTCGGAAACATCTTCATAATGTTCGACATTTCATATTCTCGTTTCATACCTGATTTGGTATGAGCAAGGATATCGTGCTGATCAACACTATTAACTACCTCTATTTTGGTAAAATGAGTTAGCACGTTGTTTTCATCATTTTTTATGTAGCTGTATTTTTGCATCCATTTATAAAACCCTATGACAGCCCCCATGTAAGTTCGAGCAGTGCTAAGAGCTAAGCCTTCATCACCATTCGAGCTTATATGACGACAGTTCGCAATAAGGTATTCAGCAAAGCGCCAAGGTGCTCCTTCTTCTTCATACTTACTTAGAGTTTTATAGGTTAAATATTCAGGGGGGATCTCGCTACCGTCTTTATCAAGTTGATAGCTATTTGTAGAGTCTAAATAACGAGTAAACATTAGTAATGCTTTAGCTATACTTTTGGTATCTTTAACAGCGGCTTCGCCTCTCAATTTAGAAACAAGGTAAAGAGATTGTGGGTAAACAACACCGCCATGAGGTGCAATGATAATATCTGTTGGCTTAAGGTATTTGTTACGGTTAGACGGAGATAGGTTTGGCTTAAGAGTAATTTCACCAGTATTGTTGTTAAGGCTCTCTGAAATTTTTATATTCGCTAATGTGTCAACTTCAATTGAGAGTAATTGGTAATCTTCGTAAATGTCATTTGAGGTTTTTGATTGATTCTCAACCACAGCAACTATCCTTTAAAATATTCTCCTATATCAAAGGTAGTTAATCATAAATTTAAATCAAGGTTTTCTATCATGATAAATATTCAGGGGTAAACTTTTTTAATCCCCATACGCCGAAATCATCAGCTACCTGGTGATCAACGTCAGATAATAATGTGAAATTTAATTCATCACGTTGGCAAAACTTAGTCAGTCGTTTAGTTTCATCGGGGCTAATACCAAACACAACTGTATTTAATTTTTCTAATTCAGCTCTACTGTCTCTTAGACCTTGAGCTTGGACCGTACAGCCTGGCGTCATCGCTTTAGGATAGAAATAAACTAACACTTGTTTCTTACCAATGTAATCGGCTAAAGAAACTGTTTGGTTGTTTTCATCTAATAATGAAAATAATGGTGCTTTATCGCCTACGCTTAATGTTTTCATTTTAATCCTTTCTTTTGGCTGGTACTAAATTACAACAAATTTGAATTTACTTTAGTGATAGTGCCTTGAACATCAATTTGATCGCATAAATCAAAATAGTCTTTTTCTAATTGCTCAATGGTCGTTTCTTTGGTTAATGCGATTTGTATTGCCGCATTCATTTGATTATTTTGCGGATTTATTTCCGACTTCAGGGATGATATGTCAATATTTCGAGCGGCAAAAAAAGCGGTCATTGCTTTTAATAATCCCGGTTGATCTATTCCTGCATATTCGGCTTGATAATGTTCAGTAAACTCCTGATGTTTATAATCAGAGGTTCGTTTCATCATGGTGATCAATTCACGCTTTAAAGCAACGGCTGGAAGTTTACTTTCAATCTGGCTAATGGCTTTACTTGTGCCATTAAGCAACATGATCATGGTAAATTCCAAGCCAAATATCGCCATTCTGCTGTCAACAATGTTACAGCCACATTCACTCGCAAGCTTGGTTAAACTACTAACGCTCCCCGTTCTGTCAGCCCCCATGACTGTTAGAACTAGATATTGAGACATTTTTAACCCTCACTGCTTTAAAAAAGTGCGATATTGTAGCGTAAATAAAGCCCAATAACATCCGCATTTATTCTTGTGTTTGTTTTTACGTGCAAGTACCATGTAGCGCATATATTGAAAGCTTAACAACTTGAAGTGAAGTTTTAAATTAACGAAGAAAATGAACTTTATTTCTTATAAAGCGTCTATCTCTGCACTTAATCATTCGTCATCAATCATTGTTAACTGGTTTTTCTAAAGCAAAAAAGATTCAGATGTTATCCTCGGGAGTTTTAATGAATCGTAATACTTTTTATTTTTCATTGCTCAGCCTTGCTGTTGCAGGTTGTAGTACCATTAATAATAAACAGGCTGGTGGTGATTTTGACTACGCAAGCCAACAAGAGCCTCAACAATTAAATGTTCCATCAGGATTGTCAGCACCCGATCAACCGCAAACTTATGCTATTCGTGATGATATTAATCGCCAAGGCCCAATTGGGAAAAATGTTGATGTTCGTGCACCATCATTAGTATTACCCATTGCGGCTTCTTCTCGTATTGAAGGTGACAGTAATCAAGCCAAAATTTGGTTTGATAAAGTATTAGAAGACTCTGATTTACAGCTTTTCATTTATCAAGCTGTTGAAGATCAACTTGCTGCTGATGGTGTAGGTATTGATGTAATTGATCCTGAGAACAAAATTTTTGAATCTCAGTGGTATAACCGTGAGAAAGAGTCTGGATTTTGGTTGTTTGAAGAAGTTGAATCAACAGAAAGCTTACGCTTTAGATATCAATTTGAAACTAAGCCTCATGGTCGAAGTGTTGCGGTTATTGTTTCATTAGTTGATTACATGAAAACTGACAAATCAGGTGGTTCAAAACAAATGAACCAGCTTGATAAGCAACGTGCAGAAATGGCAATGTTAAATGAAATTGTTGCACAGGTTGATTTTAAATACCGTAAACAACAACGTGATAACCGCCTACTTCGAGCAAGTCAGAAGCTTGTGACTATCGGTCAGAATAAAGTTGATGAACCAACTTATATCGTTGAAATGGAATTAGATCTTTTATGGGCTAACATGCCATTATTTTTTGATGACCATGGTTTTAAAGTAGCCGATTTGAATGAAACTAAAAAAATCTATTATGTTGATTATGTTAAACCTAACATTAGTTTATGGGATAAAATTTGGGGTGAAGAAAGAGCTATCATCGAATTAGAAGATCAACGCTATCAGTTTGTTTTATCACCAAATGGTGAAAAAGAAGAACAAACTACAGTGACCATTTTTGATGAACAAGGTAATGCATTATCTGCTGAGAAGCTTGAATTCATTTTCCCTGTGATGGAACAAGCGTTATCATTTAGAGATGCATTTTAATTGAATAGCTGATATTAAAAGTTAATAAAAAACCAGTCATTTGACTGGTTTTTTATTACTATTTTAACGTTGAAAGATATTATTTTTTCGTGACCCGCCAGAAAGCGATGCTAGCAACCACTAATAAAATCATTGGATAAAAAGCACTCGAAACTACTTCAATTGGTGATATTTTCAATGTAGTACCTAGCAGTAATGCTTGTGCTCCATAAGGTAACAACCCTTGGTTAATACAAGCGAAAATATCTAATATACTGGCTGAATGAGCAGGAGATAATTCACCGTCAGTAGCTAAGTTTTTGGCTGTTTCTCCAGTAACTATAATTGATACAGTATTGTTTGCGGTAAAGAAGTTACAACTAAAAGCAAGGCTCGCAATCCCTAAGCCTGCAGCACGTTTTTTATTGCGAGGACTAATTTTTCTTGCCAGTTTTTCTACGGCACTTGTCAATGCCGCTAATCCACCTTGTTGTTTGATTAACTCACTTAGCCCGCCAATAAACAAGGCTAATATAAAGAGATCTTGCATGTTGGCAAAACCTGTATTGATATCACTGACCCAAGCACTAAGTTGGTAGCCTTGAGTGAGCATGCCAACACCAGCAGCGAGTGCGATACCAATTATTAACACTAAGAACACATTCACCCCCAGTAAAGCTAATACCAAAATAACAATATAAGGTATTAAGCCGACAACATTAATATCATTAATTTGTTCATGCGGAATGGAAACTCCTAAGCTGGCAAATATGGCGATGCAAATAATGGCGGCTGGAATAGCAAATTTAAAATTCACTTTAAATTTATCTTTCATCTGAGCGCCTTGGCTCCTTGTTGAGGCAATAGTTGTATCAGAAATTATCGATAAGTTATCACCAAAAATAGCCCCTGAAATTATCACACCAGCAATGATACTTGCGTCTAAATTGGCCGATTCTATAAAGCCCAAAGCGATTGGCGCAATAGCTGCGATAGTGCCCATTGAGGTACCCATAGCCGTTGAGATAAAAGCAGCAACTAAAAATAAACCGGGTAACAGTAAATAATCTGGAAAGAGTGATAGTCCAAGTTGAACACTGGCATCTACACTTCCTGTTGCTTTTGCTACTGTAGCAAAGGCGCCAGCCAATAAATAAATAATACACATGGTGATAATATTTTGATGACCCGCGCCCTGAATAAATTGAGCTATTTGTTCACTAACTGGTGCTTTCCCTAGCCAAATAGCCACTAAAATTGCTGGAATGATCGCGATACTGGCGGGTAATTGATAAAAAGCAAAATCAACTCCCTGTAATGTTAAAACCACCCCAGTACCAAGAAATAGACCGAGAAATACGGCAAAAGGGAGTAAGCTAGTTAAACGTTTAGCCGCAGGGGTTTTATTTTGTTCTGATGATGTCATACGTTAAGTTCTATTATTGTTATTAACATTTAATTGAGGAAAACAATAAAGTAATTTTAGAAAAAGTCTATGAAGATTCTTACTTTATCTTTATATAAACCGTTTTATATTTTACAGGTGATGCACTTTTATACAGGTTAAATGCTAAAAAGGTTTTATAAAAATTCATTTAACTTTCTGTCGTTATAATAAATAACAAAAAAAATTATAATAAATAACAAATTCTCAGTAAAACACACTACAGACAAAGGCGTGTTTATGCTATTATTTCGCGAATTTTTTAGCACTCGCCATTTACGTCGTTATTTTAATGGGTAACATTAGTGAACAACGTTGGTGAAAATATAAGTGAATAATATGTCTTTTGAAACTATCGAACAACGCGTAAGTTACGGTGTAGGTCGTCAATTAGGTGATCAACTACGTAACAACCCTTTTAAAGAATTTGATGTATCTGCTGTTCAAGCAGGTTTAGCTGATGCAATTGCGAATGCTGACAGTCAAGTTTCTGATGAATTATTAAATGAAGCTTTCTCAGTAATTTCTAAAAAATTACAAGAGCTAGAGCAAGCAGCAGCTAAAGAAAAGTCAGCTGAAGGCGAAGCGTACTTAGCAGAAAATGCTAAACGTGATGAAGTTACAGTGACTGAGTCAGGTTTACAATACGAAGTATTAGCTACGGGTGAGGGCGAAAAGCCGACTGCAGCAAGTACTGTTCGTACTCATTATCACGGTACATTTATTAACGGTGACATTTTTGACAGTTCAGTTGATCGCGGTCAACCTGCTGAATTTCCTGTTGGCGGCGTTATCGCGGGTTGGACTGAAGCATTACAATTAATGACTGAAGGTTCTAAATGGCGTTTATATGTGCCATACAACTTAGCTTATGGCGAGCAAGGTTCTCAAGGAGCTATACCTCCTTACTCAACGTTAGTATTTGACGTTGAATTATTAGCCATTGTTAGCTAATTAGTTATTTTTAAAGCCCTCCGTTGAGGGCTTTTTTATGAATGAATTTTAATAATATAACGAGTATTACATTATGAAAGTTTATTGATAAAAAACATGATAAAAGTAAAACAGTAATTTTCGATGATAAATGAAACAGCGTTAGTCAATTTATTTCTCAGGTATACAGCGGCATTTAAATGTTATGACTTATCAACCGTCAAACAGTGCTATCAATTACCTTGCACATTACACACACCGGATAAAGTTGTTTATTTGGCAAGTGAAATAGATTTAGAAAAAGAATTTATTCAAATATTTACCGTATTACAAAATGCTAAAATTAGTGATATTAAAATAACAAAGGCCACATTTAACGTATCTGTAAATGGCGCAATTGATATGTGTATCGATTGGGCTTTTATTGATGAGAACAATAAGGTTTTTACTGATTTTTGCGCATTTTATCATTTAGTTGAAATTGAAGAACAATTTAAAATTATTAGTGTGGTTTCACACGAGTTATCAAACAGCGTTGAGTTACCATTTAACGTGTCGTCTAAGTTATTAAGAATGAAATAAAAGAAAAAGTTGAGAATATATGAAAGTAAAAGTTGCCATTTTAGGGTGTAGCGGTCGAATGGGTCGAAATTTAATTCAAGCTGCCGTTGAGCATGAATCTGTTGAGTTAATTGGCGGCAGCGTTCGTGAGTCATCTTCTTTTGTTAATTTTGATTTAGGTGAACTAGCGGGAATTGGCGCGATTGGTCAGAAAACCTCAGCCGATTTAAATGATTTACTTGATGCGGATGTCTTTATTGATTTCACTTCCATTGAAACTACTCTAGAAAACATCAAATGGTGTCAGCAGCATAATAAAGCCTTAGTAATTGGTACAACCGGCTTTAGCGATGAACAAGTAGAAATGATTGAAAAGTCAGGAGGAAATATTCCTGTTGTTTTAGCGCCTAATACCAGTGTTGGCGTTAATTTAATGTTTAAGCTGCTAGAAATTACCTCAAAGGCAATTGGCGACTATACTGATATAGAAATTTTTGAAGCGCATCACCGATTTAAAAAAGACGCGCCTTCAGGCACGGCAGTAAAAATGGGGCAAGTGATTGCAGATACTTTAGGTCGTGATTTAAATAAAGTAGCGGTTTACGGTCGCGAAGGGATCACAGAAGAGCGTGATCGTGACACTATAGGTTTCGCTACTGTGAGAGCGGGTGACATCGTTGGTGAGCATACTGCATTTTTTGCAGATTTGGGAGAACGGTTAGAAATCACCCATAAAGCAAGTTCTCGCATGACATTCGCTTTAGGCGCAATGAGAGCCGCATTTTGGTTGAGTGAAGCCGATAATGGCTTTTATGATATGCAGGATGTTTTAGGTTTAAAATAACACTATTTAATAGATAAGTGCTTTTTTCAGTGCTTTTGAATAAAAATAGAAATAAACGCTTGGTTTTTACATTTTTCACTAGACGAAAAGCTCGTACAAGCGTAAAATAAGTGGATTTTGTCAAAAATTTATCGATTCTAGTGTTTTTATGGATTGATTAACAAATTTTTGGCATTTTTTATATGTATCGCTTTTATACTTAATGATCGAAGTTCTTAGTTGTTTCATCGTTAAGTTTACTTCTTCTTTACGGAGGTTAAATTGACTAAATCTGCAATTTTAGTGCTTGAAGATGGCACTGTTTTTAAAGGCACCGCAATTGGTGCAGACGGGGCAGCAGTTGGTGAGGTAGTATTTAATACCTCAATGACTGGTTACCAAGAAATTCTTACCGACCCATCTTATGCAGAGCAAATAATTACGCTAACTTATCCTCATATTGGTAACACAGGTACGAATAGTGAAGATGAAGAGTCAGACACCATTTGGGCTAAAGGCTTAGTTATTCGAGACTTACCTTTGTTAGCGAGTAATTTTCGAAATGAGCAAAATTTAGACGACTACTTAAAAGCGAAAAATATTCTTGGCATAGCCGATATTGATACACGCAAATTAACCCGTATTCTTCGTGAAAAAGGTGCGCAAAATGGTTGTATCTTGGCCGGTGAGTCATTAGACGAATCAGCGGCTTTAGCGCAAGCAAAGGACTTTCCTGGTTTAAAAGGAATGGACTTAGCGAAAGTGGTTTCTACTAAAGAACAATATCAGTGGACTGAAGGAAGCTGGGAACTAGGTAAAGGCCATATCACTCCTGATAACTCACAGTTTCATGT
>JAQWHO010000358.1 GCA_029249355.1 Thalassotalea sp. | reverse complement strand
TGCATGTAGATTTTGGCATTAGCTATTTGCGCTTAAATACTGATACCCAACAGCATGCCTATGTTTTAGCAGTGGATGAAAAAAATGTGCCGGCAGAATTAGAAGAGGCCTTTAATTCTGGCAATAAGCTACAAGATATTTTTACCAGTAATTTTAAGGTTGGACGCACTGGCAATGAAGTACTTAAGAAATCTCGAGCACAAGCCATTGCACAAGGCTTAAAACCTACTATATATACACATCCTATTGGTTATCATGGTCATGCTGCAGGAACTACATTAGGGATGTGGGATTCTCAACAAGGTGTTGCAGGCAGTGGGAATTATCCTTTGCATGCCAATACGGCTTATTCTATTGAATTAAACAATGCGGTTTATCTGAAAATTTGGCAAAAAGAAATACGAATTATGCTTGAAGAAGAAGCTTACTTTGATGGCGAAAATGTTCGATATTTAGACGGGCGACAAACGCGTTTACATATTATAGAAAATAAATAACAGTGTTATTTAAAATGAAGATAATCGGCTGATTATCTTCATTTTAGTTGTTTTGCTATTTAGTAAGCTGTTAGCTCTTATCGCTAGGTAGCATTCCTTTGAGTAATAAACCAAATATATCGGCACCTGTGATAATACGTTTATGTTCTCCCCAAATCAGTAAAACGTCATGCTCAATGACTCCATCAAAGTTTTTATCAGTTGAAGTGTTCGATTTCATTTTTAACATTGCATCATTTAAAGCCGTTGACTCATCAGAGATAACGACAGGGCGATGACAAAAATTATAAGGGTCAAACTCGTCTTTTTGATATAAAGCTGCTCGAGTAAAACCATCAGCATCAAGAATTAATAAAGGCTCACCATCAGTATTCGTTAAAATGACCCAACTATGGTTAGTGTTATTAACAAGCTGCAAAAACGGATCATCAGGCGTTTTTGTTAATTCAGGAATGATCGGTAAATCTAATTTACTCGGTAAAGCAATAATTGATTTTGGATCAATAATCTCGCCTTCTTCTGTCACCTTCACTTCATCTAAGGCAAAGAAATTTAAAGCGCCAATCCCCTCAATATGATTTAAATCAGCTTCTTCGGCGGTAATATGTTGTCGAATAATATTACGAAGTTCACTTTCTTCAAGGTAAGTTATACCTTCTTTTCCTAACCAGCCGTCTAAAATAAGCGCTGTTGGTCTTGCCACGGGATAAAATAAAAACTGATAAAAGCGAATAACAGGGGCGAGTAAACTGCCCATTTTTAACGCATTTCTTGAGAAATAAGCTTGTGGAGTGATTTCACCAATAACGGTAATTGCAATCGTTGAAAATAGAAATGCACTTACGCCCGTTAGTACAGAGTCTGAGAGCATTGTCAGTAAAACATTAATGCCAACGTTTCCCCATAAAATGGTCGCGAGTAAAAAGTTTGAATCGTCTCTTAGCTGTAATACAATCTTCGCCGCTTTATTCCCTTTTTTAGCTTCAACTTCTAAGTGTAATCTACTGATTGAAAAAAAAGCTAAATTAAGCCCTGAAAATATAGCGGATTGCGTAATACAAAAGGCAATCGCGCACCAAGTAATAATGTCTGCAGACATGTAACATTCCTAATAAAAAATTAAATATATTTAAATAGATAACAAAAAACTATCTATGACTATAATGGTTGGTATGATAACTAAATAATTGATCTTAATCTTAATAATTTAACTGGTATAATGATATGAAAATTGCAATATTGTCTAGAAATAAAAATTTATATTCCACTCGAAGGCTCGTTGAAGCAGCTGAAGCACGGGGGCATGAGATAGATGTCATCGACACACTTCATTGTTATATGGATATAACCAGTAATAAACCAACCGTGAGATACCATGGTAAAGAATTACCAAAATATGACGCTGTCATTCCTCGTATTGGTGCATCCGTTACTTTTTATGGTACGGCGGTGGTGAGACAATTTGAAATGATGGGCACATTTATCGTCAATGAGTCTGTTGCAATAAGTCGTTCTAGAGATAAGTTACGCTCTATGCAATTATTGTCTCGTAAAGGTGTTGGTCTGCCAAGAACTGGATTTGCTAGTAAACCAGATAATGTTAAAGATTTAATTAAAAATGTTGGTGGCGCACCTGTTGTTATTAAATTGCTTGAAGGCACACAAGGTATTGGTGTGGTACTTGCTGAAACAACAAAATCTGCAGAAGCGATTATAGAAGCTTTTATGGGCTTAAAAGCGAATATTTTAGTACAAGAGTTCATCAAAGAAGCGGGTGGTGTCGATATTCGTTGTTTAGTAGTGGGTGGTAAAGTGATTGCCGCTATGAAAAGACAAGGCGCAGAAGGTGAGTTCCGTTCTAATTTACATCGTGGTGGTAGTGCGGTACTTGTTAAACTATCAAAAGAAGAGCGTGCAACTGCTGTTATGTCTGCGAAAGTAATGGGGTTAGGTATGTGTGGTGTCGATATTTTACGTGCTGAACGAGGTCCTGTTGTGATGGAGGTCAATTCTTCACCAGGTTTGGAAGGTATTGAAATGGCCACCAATAAAGATGTTGCTGGCATGATAATCGAATACATTGAAAAAAATGCTAAAGAGGGTAACACCAGAACCAAAGGTAATGGTTAATATTTTAACATTGATTAATTTTACTAGTGTGCTTGTTTTTAACAAATAAAACCAAGCACACATATTTTTACAAGGTACCAGCTTAATGATCAAATCTCTTTTAGTTTCTTCAACATCATCACCCGAAGTTGGTGGTGAGGAGCTAATTAATAAATGGCAAAATGATCCCGAATCTTTTTTATGGATTGATCTTGAAGGTTTAGATAAAGACAAAGAAAAGAAAATGTTGGAAGATTTAGGCTGTCATCGTTTAGCGATTCAAGATGCCCAAAGAGAAAGACATCCTCCTAAAGTTGAATTGTTCAATGATTATATTTTTTTACTGTATCGTGGTTTTGTTGCACATGATGACAATTTAAACTTTGAACATTTACAAATTAGCATGTTCATTGGGCAGAGAATATTAATTACTTGCCACCCGAAAAGTTCAATTGCGATCAACAGTTTATTTAATTTAGAAAGTGAAAAACATCTAAAACGTAGCCCAATTCACTTAGCGCTGATGGTTTTTCATAGTAGTTGTGGAAACTACTTAAAACAGTTATTTTCATTTGAAGCAAAGCTGGAAAAAATTGAAGATCAATTTCAGTTAAGCGGCAATGATCAGATGATGAGAGAGATCACTTCATACCGTTCACAGCTCGTCAAAATACGACGTACTTTTAATTACCATCTCGCGATTGGTAATAGCTTAAATACCTTCCTTGAAGACGATGAAATATCGTTAATTACAGTAAGAGAAATTCACACGGTGAATGATTTAAGAGAGCGATTAGATCGTTTATTAAGTCTTTCACAAATGTACTACGATATTTGTGGCGATCTTATCGATGGCTATATGTCGATCACTTCACATCAACTAAACGCAACGATGCGTATTTTAACGGTGATCACTGCTTTATTTGTTCCTTTGACATTCTTAGCCGGTATTTATGGGATGAATTTTGAATACATTCCTGAGCTTAAAGCACAAAATGGTTACTTTATTTTATTGGGCGTTATGTTGACTGTTTCTGTTGTCTTAGTCGCTTTATTTAAACGGAAAAAATGGTTGTAAAACGCAGATGATTTGTAATTTTATTCGCGTATTTAATACAATTGTATGAGTGATAAATGATTAAAAATATTTGGTGGGGGGATTTTACTTTTGAACAGCAAGAGAAAAAATCATGGAGTATCGGTGATCGCGCTATTGTTTTAAAGCGCGATAACAACGAATGGAATAGCTGGAATGTTGAAACGAACGACGAAAATAGCAATGATGTTATTGTTTGTGAACATTCAAATCTATCGATAAGTGAGAATGTTGAAATAGGACGATACTTAGCGAGTAATAAATCAAATACGATTAGCATTACGCCACAACTTGCCGATAAGTCTATTATTGCTAGACCTGCTTCACCTTTAAATATTCTCGCGGGAGAAACTGTTCAATTATTTGTCAGTACACCTGTTTGGTTTTGTGCTAAATCTTCTCCTGAAGGGAAAGTTTTAGTTGATTTACCCTTTTGGCGACCTTCTGATTCTTGGATTGGAGCATCAACCATTGATGGCCAACTGTGTTACGCAAAATATACTTCAGCAAAAACGAATCTGGAAGATTTGGAATTGCGCCCGCATCGAGCTATTACGCCTATTACTGTTATTAATAATCATCACGAAGCATTAGTGATCAACCGGATAAATGTACCAGTGAATTATTTGCACCTTTACAATGACGAAAACAATCAGCTATGGACTTCGAGTATTTCTATTGAAAAAGAAAATGACTCGGATGGTTCAGATGATTTAGAGCTACTGATTGATAAAAAAAACACTTTATATCAGTAAGTCTTACAACTTCGTTAGTGAGCCAAGAATAACGTCTGAACATGGTAAGTTGATTAGTCGTATCAGTAATTTATTTGGGTAATGGTGTTATGAACTTATTGATTGAAATTTGGGACGTAATTAA
>JAQWHO010000357.1 GCA_029249355.1 Thalassotalea sp. | reverse complement strand
ACTATCAACAGCAATGTCAGACTCAGCTATATACTCATCATTAACAGTGCCGCGTATTTCAACATCTGCATCTTGATTACATTGAGATAATAATTGGATTAGCGTTTTAACTTTCATGGTGTTTCCTTTATCTAAAAAAAGAGAGTTTAACATTAACCGTGTAAACCAAGATTACTATAAAGCCTATAATAGTTAATATAATTTACTATTGCAAACCTTTTAGTAAAGCTGTTTAACTTTATTACCTATAAAAGGAAGATGGGTTTACTTATGAATCGTGTAAAGAGGTGTATTTACAGGCATAAAAAAACCGCCACTAAGGACGGTTTTTGTTGTTAGCTTTTAACTAACTATTTGATATATATATCCAGAGACTTCCTTTGAACGCTTACGATTGAGTGATTTACCGCTTGCGCTTCGCTCACAATGCTCACGTACCTTTTTAATTAAAGATTCGCGATCAAGGTTTTGCCAATCTTTAGGCATTTCAGTTACAAATTCTTGCACGAAACGCACACAAGATGCAGGATGAATAACATCATATCCAGCGGCCTTGTATTTCTCTATGAGATAAGCGCTTGGATTCCTAACTGCTGACATATCATTCCCCCTCATTCACAGGCCATAAGCCTACTCTTATTTCACCTTCATACGGTTCAAGGCTGCTATTGCAGCTTGCTTCTTCATCAAGCTTACGCTTTGATAAAAGAGCCCCTTCGAGCGAAATGTTATGAGTTGGCTCTTCACTATTGATATCACCGTAAATTCTGACTTTTAGTTCACCGTCATATTTTTCAATATAAACAGGTGTGCCGCAATCGTCTTGGCTGGTCATATCACCGTAACCTTCAAAGTATAATGAGACACCAAGATCGCTCTTAGCATCAGCACTACCTTCTACTTCATCTCCTGTCGCTTCGTCGTATAACGTAAATGACATGTCATTATTATTTTCAGCTTTAAGTGCTAAGTCAGAGAACTGTCTTAACTTCTCAAGTACTTCAGTTTCAGAGAAGCCTTTGTTAATGGCATCATCACCAAAGGCGATTTCAAATACTGACTCGATAAATAAAGAATTGTTGGTTGTCATGGATGTTTCCTTACCCGGTGATTAACCGGGATATTGATGGTTGGATGTTATTTCACGGATTTCACAGTGAAATTGATTTGATTGTTTTATATTCCTATCACGAACTTTAAAATACGGAAGGAAATAGTGATTCTTCAGTTATTACGCACTCATCAGGATTATGGCCTAACCATATAAGAGCTTTATTTATAACAAATAAGCTATTAAACGGCTTGTCTTCCCAATCGTCATGATAAATTTTACCTTCAGCAAGTAGACTCCAAATATCAATACATTCATCATCGTTATCAACAATAAGGCTAAGATCCATATCAGTGATCCGCGATTGATAATAATCTGAAGTAGCAATTCGAGGTGTATCCTTGTCGATTGGCACAGCTTCTCTTATACATGCTATGCCGCCATCCTCACAGATAATCGTCACTTCATCGCTTGTTAAAAGTAATTGGATTTTCATAGTATTCCCCTATTAATTAATGGTGCAGTGATTAGCTGCATGTTGAATGTTAAACACGACAAATGCCCGGTAGGTACCAGGTAATGTTTATGTTTGAAAGTGTGACTCAGAAAGTGAGCCTGATTTAGAGTGTGAGCAAAGGCAGAAAGCCCGACCAATTTAGTGCTCTATGGTCTATCAGCTACAAAGTAGCTAAGTGAATTTCATCTTAACACTAAGAAATACACATTGCACATTATTGTTTTGTATCGTCAGTAGAAGTTGTTTTACTCGATCACACTTTGCTTTCTAGAAGAAGCTTTCTAAGTATCAGGGGTTTTAAATGTAACGCTACTGATGTAATCCGAAACCCTGCACCTGAATAATTCGCTTATTGTGAGCTCTTTCTTGTTCTGAAATGGGATCTTGCTGATCCCACTGCTTAAATAGTTCAAGCTGCCTTTTTGAGTAAGAGACACCATATTTTTCAGACATGTAAAATGCAACCCTTGCAATATCACCTTGTTTGTTTTTAGTTGGAACAACACCTCTTGAGCCTATTTCAATATCGCATTGCGCGTAACTTTTAACGTCGGTTTTTGCAGCTTCAACGAATGGTTTGTTTGAACGGTCAGCATTGATTCACCAACAGCCGGGTATAGATTCACCAAGTCGTTATGTGCTTGCTTGTAATCTAAATCATGCTTTCTACAATAGTCACGAGCGCTGTCTTTTGTTTTTTTTGAATCGATAGCACATTGTCTGGTTGTTTTATTAACTTTTAACAACCATGACGCTGGGATGATATGCTCTGCCTCACTTCTTGAAGCGCGTTTTCTTTGCTTCTTGGGGAAGTAACTTTGTAGGCCGCAACTGTTTAAGTTGATCTTCCTATCAGACCAATCACAATCACAATAAAATGTTTTCCCTGAGTTATTAAATACCTTTGAATACAGTTTATTCTTCGCTGCTTGAAAGCTGATCACTTTTTCTGATTTAGCTTCAACTGTTGTAGATAATAAAACTAAGAATAAAAGGGCTAGATTCCCTATAACGCCAAAAGAATTATTCATTTAAATTTCCCAACGGGTTAACGTTCATTTTTTAAATTGCACCTCAAATGATAGTACGCCTAAGCTTTTCAAAAACTTTGCTAGATTATCTAATCGCCATGTTCTAAATTCGTTAACTCGACCATGCCTAATGGCATAGGCAACATTTGAGCCGCTGCGTGTAAAACCTATTCTTCTACATGTATTGAGGTTGTTTATAGGTTTTCGAGGGATGCTTGCACTTACTAATTCATTATAATAAGACGAGTTTTTCATTCTTTAATGAAGTTAGGCTTATTTGTTAAAAAAGGACTACGGTTTACCCGCAGTCCTTTTTAATTCCGTCACTTATCACAACCTAGTCTTTCGATTTTAGTTGCTTGATTGATACTGCTATTGACAGTACAACCGAGACAAGCGTTAGGGCGATTAAGATAACCTCTAACATAACGTTCTCCTATTGGCTAGGAAGAGCTTGCATCGCTTGGCACCTATGGGATTACCCTACCGCTTTGCTCACTTACCGTCTAAAGGTTTGTGTACTCCACCATCAGGTTAAGGTGCTTTGTTGGTTCCACCCAACAAATAGAGTAAAATCAATCAACATAAGGAGGTTAAATGGATTACCCTGAAGTTTTGTACTTTTTAGACACTGTTATTATATACATCTATTAAGTGCATGTGAACGATTTATTTGATAAAGCTAGTATTAAGGTCTATTATATAAGTGTCTAAAGGTTTGTGTACTCAAACACCACATTTAAGCCCGTCTTCCAAACGGGCTTTTTTGTGCCAGAAATTTAACTTTTGAAACATTGTTTCCTGAATAATGCGTTTGAGCTGGCTGCGTTGATAACCAATACCACCTTCACTAGTAATAAGCTGGCGAGTAAGTAATTGATTATCTACCAAGTCAGAGAATAACTTTTTGTATTTCTTGGGTGCTACCAGGTACACGGGGATTGATGAATGGGTTTTCACACAAAAATTAGCAAACTTACTTTTTATAGAATTATCGTTGAGCAACACATTAATTCTCTCATTAGTTAACACTTGCTCGTAGGGAGAAATTATCTCTTTAGCGCCAACTAATCCATACTTTGCTGATAAGAAGTAAACGTCAAAAGCATCGAGTAATTCTGTTTGATCAAAAGTACGAATAATCCCTAAATATCCTCTACCTTGATATAAATTGATTGCTTCCATTGCAATTGAAGCTTTAGCTTTGCTACAAGGCAATATTAAAACAGGTTTTTGCCAACCATCAGTGCTAGAGACAAGCTTTGCGTGACCTTGCTTAACTGTTAAATATTTATCTTCATTAAACATAGTATACAACTGGACTTATTGATTTTGTGGGGGCTTTTTGCAGCCTTACGAGCTGCACAACTAGTTAAACAATTAAACGCGATACTATTGAATAGTCCTCTTTTCATTCTCGCGTGATGAAAAACTTTGACCAAACACTCTAACGTCATCCAATTTTTTCAAGATCTCTTCTCGCATATCTGACTTATCAACGTTCCACTTAATAAAATCTTTTAGGTCTGTAGCCCAGCTAGTAATATTCCTAACAATGTTATCTTTCTTGCCTTCGTCATAAATATTTAAATTATGCTTGTTTGATTCCATTTGTTTATCCTCATTGTTTTTTATGTTCATATGAATTTTATTAGTAGTTTAAAATTCACAATATCTGTTAACTTCTAGACAGTAAGTTGGTAGCTGGCTGTCCTAGTTGTTTCTATCAATATTTGTTCTTTGATGTTGCTTATATTTATCAACTATACAAACTACTCATCTACTTTTTTTTGAAAAAACCATCTTGCAAGCAAAATCATACATCTCAATTATTCCTTGCTTTGGTGTGCCAGATTTTTCTATAAGATCCTGCTTAATTTTTTTGTAAGCGTCTAGTTAACAACACCTAGCTGTGTTTAATATTCCACGGTAGTAGCGGCTCAAGATCATTTTGCCTATCAGCAATGTGCTGCAAACAAGTTGAAATGTAGTCATGCACCACAAGATCATTGGCCTTTGCGGTTTCAACAAGACTGTAGAGAATGGCACTGGCGCGTGCACCATTACAGGTATTTGAAAACAGCCAGGCCTTGCGACCGATGACAAACGGTTTTATCGCACGTTCAGCTCGATTGTTATCAATCTTGAGTCTGCCATCGTCTAGGTAACGACGGAGTTTTTCAAACTGATTTATCGCGTAATTGATGGCTTTGCCAAGCGGTAATTTCGGTGGGATTTTATCTTTATGCTTAATCAGCCATTGATAGAATTCATCGATGATGGGCTTTGCTTTTTGTTGGCGGCTTTTATATTTTTCATCCGTTGTTTTATCTTTGATGGCTTGCTCTATGCCATAGAGTTTACCGATTAGATTCAGTGCTACATCGACTTTCCCCGTCTTATTGCTATTGCCTTTCGCTTCAATAAATTTACGGCGCACATGAGCAAGACAGGCTACCAGTTTGGCTTGAGTTTGCTCGTAAGCTTGGTAGCCATCAACGTGCATATAACCTTGGTAACCTTCAAGGAAGTCAACGGCACATTGGCCTGAGCGGCTGTTTTGATAGTCAAACAGTACGATGTTGGTAGCTTGAACTGGTTTGTCATCACCACAACAATACAACCACATATAGCTTGTTGCTTTATCGGCGTTAATAACCTTTAGCGGGGTTTCATCAGCATGAATAACCGCTTGAGATAATAATACCTTTTTTAAGCGCTGGTATAGCGGCGCTAGTAGCTCTCCACAACGTAGCATCCAGCTCGACATGGTTTGTCTGCTCAATTCAATACCGATATCCGCAAACAACGTTTCTTGACGATACAACGGCAAGCCAAACTGATATTTGCAGGTGATGATTTGGCTAAGCAAGCTTGGTGTGGCGATACTTTTGGGAATGGGAGTTGTGGGCATTGCTGCTGTTTTTATCACTCCTTCAATGCCCTCTCGCTCACATTGCCTACAAGCGTATTTAGGACGAATGGTTTTGATGACTTTAATATGTGCCGGAACAAACTCTAATGCCTCGCTACTGCTTTCACCCATTTTATGCAATGGGCTTTGGCAGCAATCACACACTTTATCTGCTTCCCCAAGGTCAACAATAACGTCTACGCGAGGTAATGTCGCTGGCAGTGGCTTGCGTTTAGGTTGAGTTTTTTCTTTCTTTACCGAAGCAGTTTCAGCCAATAATGCGTTATCTTGTTCATCAAGCGTTTCTTCCGCTTCATTGAACACTTCATCAGCACCTGGCATTTTTTCAGATTTCTTGCCGTATTCTTTAGCGAGCTTAGCGTTGTAGGCTGCAAGCAATTCGTGAATTTGAGCATCTTTTTTGGCCAATTCATCATCCATACGCTGTTGCAACTCAAGCAACATGCGTTTGAGTTGTTCTGGGTCGTTAGGTAAGGAATTGGCATCAAATTTCATGCGCTCAGTCTAACAGGGTTGTAAGTCATTTTCTTGCTTGAAAGCGAGATAAACACTGGCGTTGTGTCAATGATCCTTCACTGTATGTTAGATCCCCTTAGAGCATCGATTGATACCGTAATTCTTCATGACCAAGGACATCATAACCCGATAGTAACCAATCCAATTGTTGGGCAGTCAAATTAAATTCTTGCATCGCTATTTTGGTTGGCCATTTGAATCTTTGTTTTTCTAAACGCTTTTGCCAAAGGGCAAAACCGGTTTTATCCCAATAGAGAATTTTCAGTTTATTTTTGGCTTTATTGCAAAAAACAAATAAAGCCCCTGTATAGGTATCTCGTACAAGCTCATTTTCGACGATGGCAACCAAGCCATTGATGGCTTTGCGAAAATCAACGAAGTCGCGATGCAGAAAAACATCCTCTGGTTCAACAAACATTTTCATCAAGCAAACTCTTGTAATAATTGACTTAGATAGGTTGCTGATGTGGCTGAAGGCAAAGTAACGTGTGCCTTGCCAACCCTCACGACTATCGCTGATTGCTCTTCAACAACTTCAATTTGTTTGGTGATTTTAGCGCGAACAAAATTACCTGATGACAAACCGAGTTTCTTTCGAACGGCATAAAACGACGTAGTGGACAATTGATGTTGTTGGCAATAATCTATAATCGTTAAGCCACTTGTTTGTTGGTCTTCGATAATGGCTTGCCATTGCTCTTGGTTTCGCATAATTCTCATGATATCTCCTAAATCCAATTCACAGATACCATAACTGAGATCGAATCCTAGGTGCAGGTGTCATTCGCGAGACGCTTACCAAAAAACAGTTGGCTTTTGCTCCTTCGTCGCTTATTTTAGCCAACTATTTTTTGCCTGTTAATGGGGCGTTAGCAATACATTGAGGTTTAACGATATGGATATATTTGAGTCAACAATAGGTGCTGTCCACACAGTTTTGGCTGTAGCAGCTTTAATTTCTGGTGGTTACGTAGTATTTAAAACAAAAGGCACGCTTACTCATAAAAAAGTTGGTTACATTTATGTTGTATCAATGATTTTTATGAATATAACGGCTTTGTTTACTCACGTTTTATTTACATTTGGTCCATTTCATATTCTTGCTGTATTTTCACTATTAACCGTTTTATTCGGTATTTTATCTCCTCTATTATTTTTGGTGCCTAATTTTTAGCATCTTGTGTT
>JAQWHO010000356.1 GCA_029249355.1 Thalassotalea sp. | reverse complement strand
GGTAAAACAATCGCCTTAAGCTCATAACCTAATTGCGCTAGACTTTGACTTAAAAACTGCCAGCTTGCACGATATATAGGATAACTATTAGTCAACATTTTCTCATGATCGTGACCAACTGCAAAAGTAATGATCTCATTTTTTTCCCCCGCTTTTATCGAACTTATGTTAAAACATAACAAAGAAAGTATAATGAAAATGGTTCGAATCATTTAATCCTCAGATTATTACTAAGCAAAATAAAATATATAATTAATTATAGTATATTAGGACAATATTAAGATCCATTAGTCGCTTTCTTAGATATATCTTAATCTGAACTATACATTGTAACTTCAGAAAACTAACGCGCTAATTTGAAGTCTGGAATCTAAACCTACGTCTATTATAAGCTCAAAGCAGTCGTTCATTTTACTTGATAATAGCCAGCTTTAAGAGAACAGCCGACGTTGAGTTTAAATATTAGGTTTTAAATTACGTAGAAGTAAGTTTTCAAATTAAATAATTTTAACTATTTAATTTCTAAAAAATCTTCTAGAAACCAAGCTGCAAATTCGTGTCTGCCATCAATATTAGCTTTTTCATATATCTTTGAAGCTTGTTGTCGAACCGTTTTCTCTTTGGTGTCTCTTACACCGCTAATCTCCCTAAAACTCAGTCCTTTAAGTAAAAGCATCGCAACTTCTTGTTCACTTTTAGTTAGTTTCCATTCTTTGAATTGTTGAAAAATAACTTCGCTATATTGAGTACGGGCATTTTTCATTTCTTCAGAAATGTTTTGGAGTTGATGATCTGATTTTACCAGTTCACCTTTTAAATGATTAATGTGTTTTGAACGGCGGGTAATCTCACCAATTAAATAAACAAAACCAATAGCGGAAGCAAGAACGATCATGCTTTCTTCAACGATATGCCAAACAGGTACACCAAGTGAAACATCAGTTAAAACATCTAAAAAATTAAGCACCATAATAATGCCTAGGACGATAGCGATTATTTTATCTTTCATTATTTAAAATCAATAAGTTATGGAATGTCATGGTACATTAGTCGGATGGATGCTGCTACATATGTCCGATGAATAATACCATATAATTAGTATTATCATACGAAACTTCATGCGTAATGCTGCATGTATATTTCGAGATAATATTATCGGTGGTCTATGAACAATTTTACACAAGCTTTAAGACGTAAGTTTAACTATATTCTTTGGACAACTCTCTTTTTTCAAATTAGTGCTATAGCTTCTCAAAGCAGCTCAATAGATCTTACTGATTTAGGAAAGTTCAGAACAGAATTTACAACAGTTGAGCCAAATCAGACAATTGAAGGTAGCAAGCTCATTGGTCGTTATGTTGCTAAGCCTAAATCAGGGTATCAAGTGTCATTGCCGTTTGATGTCCAGCAAAGTATATTTATAGTCACTAATGGTCAGGAAGTGAAAAAAGGCGATGAGATTGCAACCATTAATGGTGTGGATGTGCATCACTTTATTGATGAAATGACTGTAGCTAAGTCCATTTATCTAAATAGCAAAAAGCATTTTCAAGCAACTAAAAACTCAGCCGATACTGGAACATTTAAAAGCACACAATGGCTAGAGATCAATAAACGTTATTTTGAAGCAAAGCTGAATTATGAGCATTTTGTTCATCTAGAAAAAGTTATACAAACCAGCGATAACGATATTATCGCTATTCTTAGCCCAATCGATGGTTTTATTAATCTAAATGGCTTAAATGCCGATACTTTATTCGAAGTTATACCGCCACAAAGTTTATTCGTTAAGTCTTATCTACCAACGGACAAAATTGCTCAGTTGAGCTCGCTCGTTAGTGGCAATGTTGATTGCAAGTTAAATACCGCCTCGATAGAGCCAGTCGTTAAAAACTATCAACAAGCCATTTGGAGTAAGCCAATTCAAGCATGTCAATTTAAGCTAGGGCAAAATATCTTACTTACTCCCCAGTACGCCACTCAAGGTTTCAAATTAAGTAGAGCTGCGATATTCGAGTTAAATAATCAAGATTATGTCGCAGTAAAGCGGGGTAACAAACTTCATTTAGAAAAAGTATCAATTATTGGAAAGCAAGGTGAACATTTAATTGTTCATGCAAGTAAACTGTCGACTCAAGCGCAAGTGTTAATTTCTTCGGTAAGCGTTGCTCAAGGCCTTTTCATGGGGTTGGGAGAATAATAAATGCTTGATTCGATAATACGGTTATCTTTAATTCAACGAGTTTTTATTGGCCTTTCAACCGTCATTTTAATCGCAGTCGGTGTAAACTCTTGGCTGAAACTGCCAATTGATGCTTTTCCTGATATTTCGCCTACACAAGTGAAAATAGTGCTAAAAGCGCCGGGTATGACTACTACCGAGATCGAAACGCAAGTCACTCGCATTATTGAAACAGAGTTACTTGGTATTCCGTCTCAAGAAGTACTGCGATCGACAACTAAATACGCGATCACAGATATTACGTTAGATTTTGTTGAAGGCACAGACATTTACTGGGCATGCCAACAAGTCAACGAGCGACTTATGAATGTATGGTCGGAGCTACCTGCAAATATTACTGGTGGTATCGCGCCAATGAGTACGCCGCTTAGTGAGATGTTTATGTTTACGGTTGACAACCCCAAATTAAACTTGCAAGAGCGTAGGGAATTACTCGATTGGCAAATTAGACCAGCGTTACGAACGGTTGCTGGTGTTGCTGATGTAAATAGCTTAGGCGGTTATGTTAAAACCTTTGAAATAGTACCTGATATTTTGAAAATGCAGCAATTCGACGTCGCATTTGCCGATATTGAGCAGGCAATTATAGACAATAACCTTAATGGCGGTATCGGTCGCATCAATAAAGGCAATGATAGTATTGTTGTACGAACACAAGGGAAGTTTGAGCAGCAAAGTAACCTTGAACAGTTGATTGTAAAATCAACGACAAACAATATTATTCGCCTGAACGATATTGCTCTAGTTCAACAAGGCTATTTAACGCGCTATGGTGCAGTAACCCATAACAGTGTTGAGGCAGTGCAAGGGCTTGTTATTGCTCTAAAAAGTAGTAATACCGCACAAGTAGTGGCGGAAGTAAAAGCTAAACTAGCACAAATTCAACCATCCCTGCCAAGCGGCACGAAAATCAACGTTTTTTATGATCGCGCTAACCTTATTGATACTGCTATTGGCACCATTACCAATGCGTTAGTTCAGGCGGTAATTCTTGTTATTATTTTGTTGGCTGTATTTTTAGGCAATGTAAGAGCGGCTTTAGTGGTTTCATTTTCATTACCGCTTGCAGCGCTAGCCACATTTATTTTGATGGACTACTTTAATATCTCTGCCAATTTAATGAGTCTTGGCGGGCTCGTAATTGCAATAGGTATGCTAGTAGATTCATCCGTAGTGGTGGTTGAAAATACAGTTAATCGTTTATCTGAAAATCTACATCTACCGAAATTACATGTGATATATAGAGCCTGCCGAGAAGTGGCTTTACCTACTGTCGCTGGTACACTTATCGTGGTGATTGTCTTTTCGCCATTACTTACGCTAACGGGCCTTGAAGGCAAGTTGTTTTCTCCTGTTGCACTCACTATCGTATTTGCCATGTTATCGGCACTAATGATGGCGTTTACTGTTATTCCTGCGCTTGCCTCAATATTGTTAAAACAAGTGCACGTTTCTGAGCCTAAGTTGATGCTTTTGCTTCAACGAGGATACCAAAAATCGCTTAAAATCGTGATTAGATACCCTTCGATGATCATTGCAGCCATATTTATTATTTTGTTCGCTAGCGGCATGTTATTTACCCAATTGGGTAAGAGTTTTATGCCAACGCTAGATGAAGGCGACATTATTGTGCAGCTAGAAAAATCACCAACGATTACGTTAAGTGCATCAATTGATATTGATAAACAAGTGGAAGCCGCATTACTTGAACGCGTGCCTGAGGTATTACAAATTGTCGCCCGAACTGGCTCAGATGAACTTGGACTAGACCCGATGAGCTTAAACGAAACCGACGTATTTATGGAATTAAAACCACAAAGCGAGTGGCGATTTGAGACTAAGCAAGCGCTAATTGAAGCAATTCGAGAAGTGTTAGCCGACTATCCCGGCATGAACATTAATTTTACTCAGCCAATACAAATGCGTGTATCTGAAATGCTAACGGGAAGCACTGGCGATGTTTCGATAAAAATATTTGGCGATAACGTTAAGCTACTTGCCAAATTAGCAGAGAAAATTAGCGAGTTAACAGGTCAAATTAAAGGTAGTAAGGATATTCAAACTGCGTTAATTGAAGGCGGTAAATATATCAGTATTGAATTAAAGCCAGAAGTCGCCAGCCACTATCAAATGACAGTGCATAGCTTAACGAATTACTTGAAAACACAGTTAGAAGGTCATGCCATTTCTCAAATAATTGAAGTCAATAAATATACGCCAATATTACTTGGTAGTTCCTCTTTATCTGCGAGTGAACGTATCTCATCACTTAACGATTTAATTAATCACTCGATATTAATGCCTGATAACACTATTTTGCCACTGACAGAAATTGCGACTATTTCAGACAAAGAAGAGCCCTTACTGATTGAGCGTGAAAGCGGCAAACGCTTTGTTTCAATCAGTACTAACGTAGAAAACCGTGATGTGGTTAGCTTTGTTGAAGAATTAAAAACTAGCGTTGATAAGCAGCTTAATTTGCCAAGTGGTTACACGGTGACATTTGGAGGCGAGTTCGAAAGCCAGCAACGTGCTACGGCTAATTTAATGGTTGTTGTACCTATAGCATTATTACTTATTTTTATTATTCTGTTTTCGACATTTAAGTCTGTGACTTTATCGCTGTTAATTTTAGGCAATATTCCCTTTGCTTTGATGGGCGGCATTTTTGCTCTGTATATATCGCAGCAATATTTATCAATTCCTGCATCTGTTGGCTTTATCGCTTTGCTAGGTGTAGCGGTTTTAAATGGCGTAGTGATGGTAAGTTATTTTGAGCAAAGCAAACTGCTCGTTGCCAATTTAACTCAGCGCGTTTTAAAGGGCGCTAGTAGGCGATTACGTCCAGTATTGATGACTGCAACCACAGCAATGTTTGGCTTAATGCCGCTAGTTTTTGCTACTGGTCCAGGCGCAGAAATTCAAAAGCCGTTAGCGATAGTGGTGATTGGCGGCTTGATCACTTCAACCATCACCACCTTATATTTACTGCCTATCTTGTATATGCAATTGGAGAAGAGAAAACATGACTGATCCTTTAGTGATTTTTACGGTAATGTCGCCAACAGAATTAAAAGACGAAATTATCGATCGTCTAATGCACTTTGAGCATATTTCAGGTTTTAACTTGCTGCCAATAAATGGTTATAGCAAGGCACATTGTTCATTCAATATGGAGGAACAAGTACAAGGTTATCGAAAATTGTTACAGTTCGAAATAGCCATTAATAGACAATATGTTGATGAGTTAAAGGCTTTACTTAGCCCAATATCACAACGTGACCCGTTGCGATATTGGTTAGTTGAGGTTTCAGAAGATGGTCATATAACCAATTGAAATGGATAGAAATATCTATATAACAATGAGTTAATAGGTTTGTAGACATATGTACTATAGACATGTATGTCATAAAAAGGCATTTTTGGTTACTCAACCACACATTTACTTTTTGATAAATAAAATAACGTTATGATTTCAATTATTTCAAACACTCAAAATATTTTTGGACCCGTTTCCGTTCCTATATTTGGTTCTTATGTTAGTAGCAGGGATGCTTACTTTTTTCAGTTTTTGCCTACAGCGATCCGCCTATTTCAGATTCAGTTACCTCGTTTTCAGAGGCTTCAGACGCAATGACCTCATTTTCAAATAAGGCTGATGAATAAAATGCAATCTCAGCATCAAGCAATAGGCTTTAAAGTGTTAAGTATCAACCTTGATGCAACCCTATGAAAGGCCGCCCATTTTTTGGCTGATTACTCTGCAAATTTCGATGTTATTTATGATCCTAAAGGCAAACTCGCTAAGCAAAATAATTTAAGTAATATGCCCAGCAGTTTTATTATCGATCGCCAAGGCAAGGTAGTTAGTGCCCATACGGGGTTCACTGACACTAAACGAATAAAGTACGAGCAATAAATTGTCGCTGTTCTTGCACAATAAAATACTAGTAAAATCAATACAAAACAGCTCAACTATGACTAAGGCAAGTGATGAATAAAAATTTTAATAAAACTAAGTTGGCAGCAGTTATTGGACTAATTTGCCTTTCTGGCTGTAGCTCTATCGGCGTAGAGCCTTGGGAAAGAGATTTATTAGCGAAAAAGCAAATGGCCTTACTTTCTTCACCCATAGACGCTTCATTAGATGACCATATTTATTTCAGTAAAGAGGCATCTAGTGGTGGTCGCTCATTTGGTGGTGGAGGTTGTGGATGCAACTAAAAAAATCAAAAGATATTAAAGAGCTTTTAACCATGGCAACTTGTGCTTTGCTGGGTGCTACAAGCGTTAGTGCAGCTCAAATTATTGACGAGCAAACAAATGATGGAAAGCGTTTTACCGATGAT
>JAQWHO010000355.1 GCA_029249355.1 Thalassotalea sp. | reverse complement strand
ATGATTATTGGTCTGACAAAGTTAGACGCTCTGTATTATTTGATTCTAAAGCTGATTTATTAGTTTACGGCAATGCTGAACGCCCTTTAGTAGAAATAGCGCATAGAATTGCCGCAGGAGAAGATGTTAAAGCAATTACCGATGTTAGAGGGAGTGCATTTTTAGCGAATCAAGCCTTACCAGGCTGGCATGGAATCGACTCTCGTAACGTCGATAAACCCGGTAAAATTGACCCTATTCATAGCCCATATCAAGAAATTGATGAAGCTAGTTGTAGTGAGCAAAAGTCATCACAAGAAGAAGTTGATGTTAGTTCAGATATCACTCAACAAGCTCAACCTGTGCAATTATTTGATTTTAAAGCTGCAACTCACCAAAACAAAACTTGGCAAGACAAAAAGAAACCTTGGTTAACTACCTATATTAATTTACCAACGTTTGAACAAGTAAAAGATAACAAAATTTTATATGCTCATGCCTCTAGAATTTTTCATCAAGAAGTAAATCCAACGTCAGCCAAGCCTCTGGTGCAAAAGCATGGAGACAGAATTATTTGGTTAAACCCTCCTGCTGCACCGCTTGAAGAGTCAGAAATGGATGGCGTCTTTGGTTTACCGTATCAACGTGTGCCACACCCAAGTTATGGCGATGCTAAAATCCCGGCTTATGACATGATTAAAACATCAATCAATATCATGCGTGGTTGCTTTGGTGGCTGTACATTCTGCTCTATTACTGAACACGAAGGTCGAATTATTCAAAGCCGAAGTGAAGACTCAATTATCAATGAAATTGAAGACATTAAAGCAAAAGTCCCTGGATTTACTGGTGTAATATCAGATCTTGGCGGCCCTACGGCCAATATGTATCAATTAAGATGTAAAAGTGAAAAAGCCGAAGCAACTTGTCGTAAGCCATCTTGTGTATGGCCAACGATATGTGGTCATTTAGATACGGATCATACGCCTACTATTAATCTTTATCGTAGAGCGAGAAAAGTAAAAGGCATTAAAAAAGTATTGATTGCTTCTGGTGTTCGATATGACTTAGCGATTCAAGATCCTGAATATGTAAAAGAATTAGCGACTCATCACGTTGGAGGTTATTTAAAAATAGCCCCAGAGCATACCGAAGATGGTCCGCTGAAAAAAATGATGAAGCCTGGCATGGGCAGTTATAACAAATTTAAAGAAATGTTTGATCATTACTCAAAAGAAGCGGGTAAAAAACAATATCTCATTCCGTATTTTATTTCGGCTCACCCCGGAACAACCGATATGGACATGGTAAATCTTGCGTTATGGTTGAAAGAGAATGATTTTAAGCTAGATCAAGTGCAAAACTTTTATCCATCGCCTTTAGCTAACGCAACTACGCTTTATCACACGGAAATTGACTCATTAAAAAGAGTTAAAAAAGACAGTGAATCTGTTCCTATTCCAAAAGGAACCATTCAAAGAAGATTACACAAAGCTATTTTGCGTTATCATGATCCAGCTAACTGGGCTTTAATACGCGCAGCATTAACTAAAATGGGTCTTGCCAGAAAACTCATTGGCTCTAGACCAGATTGTCTAGTGCCTCATGAAACGCGTGGAGAAAAAGAACAACAGCATTATAAAAAGAATGGTAAAGGCAAGAACAATTCATCAGGCAACAAAACGTCTCCTGGCCAAAAAAGAAATCCATCTTCAAATAAATATGGCAAACCTGCCAATAAAGGCAAGCAAGGTTTAACTCGTTTTAGCGAAAACCAATTTGATGACAGAAAGCCTAAAAAGAAACGCCCGAATAAGTAGTTTTCAGTAACGCCATATCACAAAGCAAAAAATCAAAAAAGGATACTAAGTAGTATCCTTTTTTATTTACAAACTTATGAATTAACTTACGTTAGTTATAAGTTATAGCCTGACTCATCATGCTCGTTTAAGTCTAAACCGGTCGTTTCTTGTTCTTCTGAAACTCTTAAACCGCCAGTCATTAAGCCAACAATTTTAAATAATAAATAAGAAACTATCGCCGTATAAACTATGGTTGCACCAATACCGGTCAATTGAACACCAACCTGTTCAGCCATTGTAGTAATGCCATCAGCAAAACCATAACCACTAAAAGCACCCAACTCAGCTGAAGAGAATACACCCGCTAGTAAAGTACCTAATATTCCACCCACACCATGGACAGGAAAAACATCAAGCGAATCATCAATTTTTAATTTTTGTTTAATATAAACCGTTGCATAAAAACAGACAAAACCTGCTAATAAGCCAATGACTAGCGCGCCACCTGGGCCAACAAAACCAGATGCTGGTGTTATCGTTCCTAAACCTGCAACCATACCAGTAACCGCACCTAAAACACTCGCTTTACCAAATTTTTTCCATTCAATAGCTGCCCAAGTTAATGCCCCCATTGAAGCTGAAATGTGAGTAACTAACATAGCCATAGAAGCATCACCATTTGCTGCCAACGCACTACCACCATTAAAGCCAAACCAGCCAACCCATAATAAACCCGCACCGGTAACAGTCATGGTTAAGTTGTGTGGCATCATAGGTGTTTTAGGAAATCCACGACGAGGTCCCAAAACAACTGCAGCAACAAGTGCAGCAACACCTGCAGTAATATGAACAACCGTACCACCAGCAAAATCATATAAGCCCATTTGAGCTAACCAACCACCACCCCAAACCCAGTGAGTAATCGGTGCATAAACCGCTAATAACCAAAATGCGGAAAATAATAACACCGCTGAAAATTTCATACGTTCAGCAAAAGCGCCAATAATCAATGCAGGCGTAATAACCGCAAACGTCATTTGAAAAAGCATAAAGAGGCTTTCAGGAATATCGCCAGATAAAGTGTCCTTTTCAACACCCATCATTAATACTTTACTAAAGTCACCAATATAGGCATTACCTTCACCAAACGCTAAACTATAGCCAACGACTAACCATAGAACGGATGAAATACTCGCAATAGCAAAACATTGCATCAAAATAGAAAGAATGTTTTTACGACGAACTAAACCGCCATAAAACAACGCTAAACCAGGTAACGTCATTAACAAAACTAATGCGGTTGATGTTAATATCCATGCAGTGTTTGCGCCATTTAATCCACTCTCATTTGCTGAGCTCGAAAAGGACAACAATGAGAATAATGACAATAAAATTAATTTAAACATAAAACTTTTCCAATATTATTATTTTTCAAAATTAGCAATTAAAGCGCTTCTTCATCCGTCTCGCCAGTACGGATACGAACAGCTTGTTCAACATTAGTGACAAAAACTTTACCGTCACCAATTTTCCCCGTACGGGCTGCGGCAACAATAGTTTCAATAGTACGTTCAACCATTTCATCCTGTAAGCTTATTTCAATTTTAACTTTTGGCAGGAAATCAATACTATATTCAGCGCCACGATAAAGCTCCGTATGCCCTTTTTGGCGACCAAAACCTTTCACTTCAGAAATAGTCATACCTTCAATGCCTATTTCACTTAATGCTTCTCTTACATCATCCAATTTAAAGGGTTTAATTATGGTTGTTACTAATTTCATTTGCCTGCCTTTAGTGCATTTCGCATC
>JAQWHO010000354.1 GCA_029249355.1 Thalassotalea sp. | reverse complement strand
ATTATAGTGATACTTGGGCCGATCCTAATAAACAAGTCATTCCTCTTTCATGGCGGAGTATCAATACTATTGAAAATTTAGCTTTAGAGGTTAAAAACTACACTATAGGCGTATTAACCGATATGAAATCTGTTGGTGTTGTTCCTGATATGGTGCAAGTTGGCAATGAAATTACTCCAGGTATGCTCATCCATACACCTACCGATGATACTGATTGTTTTGGTAATAATTCTGTTACTAGTACGGTTGTTAATGGCAGTACTTAAAACTGGACGAACCTTTCCACATTACTTAAAGCTGGCATTGAGGGGGTGAAACAGGTAAATGAAAATACTCCTATTATGTTGCATATTGAAAATACGGGTGACAGGGATGGTTTGATTCATTGGATTAACCAAGCACATAAGCATAATGTTAAGTTTGATGTTTTAGGCTTATCTGCTTATGAAAAGTGGCAAGGACCTTCAACTCAATGGCAACGCACTTTAAATTTACTCGCTGAAACGTATCCTGAGTTAAGTTTTAGTATTGTTGAATATAATCCTCAACGGCGTTTATTAAATGATATTATGTTTAATTTACCTAATGAGCGTGGTTTAGGAACGTTTTTCTGGGAACCTGTATTATCAGGAGAGTGGGGGCTGTCTATGTTTAATAAAAATGGAAGTGTATATACCGCTAAACCAGAAGACTTTCTGATCTATGATAAAATTGTTCAAGATTATGGCTTGTAAAGGTTTAAATTGAAACATGATAAAGCTAAGAAAGTATTAATAAAGCCAAAGCTTATTTTAGGATTTGGTTTTTTTGCGATGTACTTTGCTAATCAAAGTGTGCCGATACTAGCCATTCCATTTTATCAAATGACACTTGGTGTCGATCCATTTTTGTTAGGTATTGCGCTAACCATTCCTATGTTTATTAGTACATTCTTTGGACCATGGGTGGGGCACTTATCAGATAATTACCAAAGTAAATATGGTCGTCGTAGGCCCTTTATATTTATTGCTGCTTGGATTAGTGCTTTATTATTTGGTTTGATTTGGATGGTATCACCTGACTGGTCAGAAGCTATTCAACTTGGCTACTTTACTTTGTTTTCAATTCTCTTTTATTTTGCTGTAATGTTTTTATCTGTGCCAATGACCTGTTTGTCTTATGAAATGACCAACGACCACCATGAACGGACCGAAGTTATGGGGTTTACTTCATATTTTATAAAGCTTGGGTCCTTTTTTTACCAGTGGTTATTTCCATTGGCTCAGCTTGCTATTTTTAGCAGTATTTTTATTGGAATAAAATATGTTGGTTGGGGAGTTGGTATTTTTATTATTGGCTTACTAGGTTGTTTGCCAGCTTTATTTTCAAAAGAAAAAGTCCATGATCATAATGCCTTGGTAGTGGCTCCTAGTTTATTAAAAAGTTTAAAAACATTAAGAAACAATAAGCCATTATGGATTTTGTTAGCACTCACTATATTACAGTTATGTGGCGGAGCCTTTACTGCCAGCATTGATTATTATTTACTGGTTTATTACATGCATGATGGCGATGTTGCACAAGGGTCGATATGGAAAGGAATATTGTCAAGCGCATATGCCATTTTTGGTTTACTCAGTATTCCGTTAATATCAAAGTTATCAGCAAATTATGGCAAAGTTAACACATTAAGGTTTATTTATTGGTTAACTGCTTGTGGTGGGGTTCTTAAGTGGTTTATATTTACGCCAGATACAGGTTGGTTAATCGTAATTGACGCAATATTTTGTACCGCTGTTTGGACAACAATGACCATGTTGATACCTTCTATGTTGGCTGATTTATGCGATGAAGATGAATTAGTTCATAACAAAAGGCGTGAAGGTTTGTTTGTTTCTGTACATACTTGGATTGTAAATATTAGCATGGCCTTAGCGGTTTTGATTTCTGGCTTATCCCTAAATATCATAGGCTTTGATGCTATGAAACACAGTGCCCAAACAAGTGAAAGTATCATGTATATGCGGCTTATACTGTCTGTTGGCACCGTATTATTTAGTTTATTACCATTATTGTTGTTACGGTATTACCACATTGATGCGGACAAAAGTAGGGCAACACGGCAAAAGTTAGACGAGCGATTTGAACAAAATCAATCAAAAAAAATACAACAAGAGCAGAGTATTTAAGATGGCTACAATTAGTGACGTTGCAAAAATAGCTGGGGTATCTAGTGCTACAGTTTCCCGAGTAGTGCATAACAAAGGCAAAGTGGGTGATGTATGCAGGGCAAGAGTGAAAAAAATTATTGCTGAATTAGACTACCGCCCAAACAGCAATGCCAGTGCACTGGCTAGTCAAAAAACAAATACTATTGGTGTGGTAACCCCAAAATTATCAATGCCATTTTTTGGTTCATTAGCCAGTGGTGTTGAGAAAGCGGCAAGAGAAGATAACTATAAGCTGTTAATGAGTAATTCATTATACGAAACAGAGACAGAGTTAGCTGCTATTGAATCTTTAAGACAAGCTAACTGCAAAGCTATTATTCTTCATAGCGAATACTCTGATGAAGAAACGCTAATTAAACTTGCAAATGAAATACCGGGATTAGTGTTAGTTAATCGCTACATTCCAAAGCTTTCTAATCGCTGTGTGTGGTTAGATAATTTGTCAGCAGCTCAAGAAGCTTCGCAACACCTCGTTGATAATGGACATCAAAAATTTGCTGTGGTAACCAGTATTTACCAGAACAGAGACCCAGGATGTCGAGTTGAGGGCATTCAAAAAACGTTAGCCAAAAATAACTTATCGTTAGATAGTAATAGTATTGAAGAATCAACCGCAAATATTGAAGGAGGTGAACAAGCTGTTAAAGCTCTATTAGCCAAAGGCTGTAAATTTACTGCGTTGCTGGCTTATAACGACTTAATGGCGGTTGGCGCAATACATGCCTTATTTGAGGCCGGATTGCGAGTACCTGAAGATGTTTCAGTGATTGGCTTTGACGACTTGTTATTAGGTGTAGCCTGTCGGCCAAAATTAACTACCATGCATTACCCTATAGAGGAAATGGCAAACTATGCCACTAAACTTGCAATTAAATTAAGTGAAGAGGAAATGCCTGCGAGCAAGCAAACCCATTTATTTATTGCCGAAATGATTGAACGCGACTCTGTTACTGTTGCTAAAAATCAGCCCCTTTAAGTTTAAAATATTGCCAGATAATTTATTCCTAGATCAATTGAGCTGAACAAATAACGATGAAAGCTGACATCGCTATTGGTGGCGATATAAAGTTTTAAATAAAAACGGCTTTATAACTAACCTGAGCTCGGCTTAATAAATCCTTCTCTAGCAGCTATTTTTACTAACTTCGGCGTTAAATTCACTTGCAATAGGCTAGCTATTAACGCGTAAATTTGCCTTGAATTAAGCAAAACTATCAAGCTAGAGATAAAACTAACTATTTAAGCTTTATATTTCAAATAATTAAATATCTCTTAAACCGAGTTCAGGTTAACTAGCCCATTTTAAAACTGGTTGATTCACGTTTAACAAGCCTTGGAATGTGTTTACAGTTTTTGTCATTGATATTTGTTGGTTGCTTTGAAACAAGTTCAATACCAATATTTGCTGCTTGTGTGGCCATTTCTTCAACAGGATAGTTTAAGGTGCTGAGTTTTGGTCTTGAGTATCTTGACAGCAATACGTCATCAAAACCTAATACAGAAATATCCGATGGCACTTTAAAGCCATTATCTTCAAGTGTTGAAATGGCGCCAATAGCCATAGCATCGTTATAAACAAATAGAGCAGAAAAGCGTTTACCAGAGGCGAGTAACTTTTGAGTTGCGATTTCACCGCCTTGCAGTGTCGGCTCGTCAAATTCAATGAGCTCATCATCAATCATGACACCCGTCGATTTAAGTTCATCTTGAAAGCCTTTTAGTCTAAGCAAAGGATCGTCAATTTGATATTTACTGGAAATACAGGCGAAATTCTTATGCTCTAGTGCTAATAAGTGACGTGCCGCGATTTTTCCACCTTCAAGATTGTCTAACCAAACACAACGATGTGCAATTTCCTTTATGTAACGATCAATAAGCACGAGGCCAGGGACTTTATTAGCTAAGTCAATCAAGGATTGATCAGAGAGTTTTTTACTGTGTACCACCATTACATCACAGCGCCTTTCAATAAGTAAATTAATCGCTTGTCTTTCTGTTTCAGCACTTACCAAACCGGTACTTAATAATAATTGCATATTTTTTTGACGTGCGACTTGTTCAACGCCTTGTGCTAGTGAGGCAAAAAAGGGATCTACTAAGTCGGGAATAACAACACCTAAGGTGGTGCTTTTTTGTGTCACTAAAGCCCGAGCATTAGCATTCGGGCTGTAGTTTAATTCTTGCATTACCTTTGTGACTTTTTCAATTGTCGCTTTACTGACTTTAGGGCCGTTATTTAATACACGAGAAACGGAAGCGACTGATACACCAGCGACACGCGCCACGTCTTTGATTGTTGCCATAAGGGTAAATGTTTACATGGTTATTATTTATTTTTTATGCATGAAATATACACTAAATGTAGGTTTAATATCAAGTTAACACTAATTTATAACAAGTACTTGCATATCAAAGGGTAAACGTTTACCCTTATTTTATGTTTTTACCTTTTGTGACTTAAATATTATGTCAATTACATTTGATCCTACAGAGCATCCACACCGAAGATATAATCCATTAACCGATGAATGGGTCTTAGTTTCACCACATCGTGCAAAACGACCTTGGCAAGGACAGGTAGAAAAACTTGATGAGCAAGAAAAACCTGCTCACGATAAAGATTGTTTTTTATGTGCGGGCAATACGCGTATCAATGGCGAGATAAATGATGACTACAAAGAAACCTTTGTCTTTAGCAATGATTTTGCTGCTATCAAACAAGATACGCCCAGTGTGAGCAGTGATGACCCATTGTTTAAAATGGCGACCGAACAAGGTGAAAGCCGTGTTATTTGTTTCTCTCCCGATCACAGTAAAACCCTGCCACAACTTTCAGTAAAAGAAATCACCAATGTTGTTGATACCTGGCAAAATCAATGTGAAGAATTGGGGGAAACGTATTCATGGGTGCAGGTATTTGAGAATAAAGGCAGTGTTATGGGCTGCTCTAACCCACACCCTCATGGTCAAATTTGGGCACAACAACAATTGCCTACATTGGTAATGAAGAAACAAAAGGCGCAATCGTCTTACTTTGCACAGCATGGCAGTAACTTATTACAAGATTATGTTGCTAGAGAAGTTGAATATAAAGAGCGTGTTGTCGTTTCTAATGATGATTGGTTAGTTGTTGTGCCTTACTGGGCTGCATGGCCATTTGAAACCTTACTCTTACCGCGCTTTAGTGTTGCTCGTATCACTGAGTTATCAGATACACAAAAATCGTCTCTTGCCGATATTCTCAAGCAAATCACGATCAAGTATGACAATTTATTTAATTGTTCTTTTCCTTATTCAATGGGCTGGCATGGCGCACCTTTTGATGGTGAAAATCATGATGAATGGACATTACACGCTAGCTTCTTTCCGCCGCTATTGAGATCAGCAACAGTGCGTAAATTTATGGTCGGTTATGAAATGATGGCTGAAGCGCAGCGAGATTTAACAGCAGAGCAAGCTGCTCAACGATTACGTGATTTGCCAACAACGCATTATAAGGAACAAAATTAATGACTCAGTCAGTTTCACAGCAACATGATCTTGTGCAAGTTTTATTTGAACAACAATTTAAACGTTCAGCTGAAGTAGTTTGCCATGCGCCAGGGCGAGTAAACTTAATTGGTGATCATACCGATTATAATGATGGTTTTGTCCTACCAGCAGCAATTAATTATGGTACGACTATCGCGGCATCAAAACGTGAAGATAACATCGTTAAAGTCTCTGCCCATGATTGTGAAGAACAAATCAGTGAGTTTGTGTTAAATGAAATTGTGTTTGATGAGCAGATGATGTGGAGTAACTATGTTAAAGGTAGCTTACAGGCATTATTAAAAACCTTTCCTGATATTAACGGTGCAAATTTAGTTGTTAGTGGAAATGTACCGCAAGGCGCGGGATTAAGTTCTTCTGCTAGTTTTGAAATTGCGATTCTAAAAACGTTTACTCAATTGTACCAATTAGATTTAGATGGGGTTACCGCTGCTTTAATGGGACAGCAAGCGGAGAATAATTTTGTCGGCTGTAATTGTGGCATTATGGACCAATTGATTTCAGCCATGGGTCAGAAAGGTCATGCTATGTTACTTGACTGCAAGGACTTATCTTTTGAAGATGCGCCTATTCCTGATGATTTATCCTTGTTTATCGTTAATTCTAATGTAAAGCGTGGTTTAGTCGACAGCGAATACAATTTAAGAAGAGAGCAATGTGAAACAGTGGCCAAGTATTTTGGTGCAACAGCCTTACGTGATGTCACGTTAGCGCAGCTCAATTCAGCCAAAGAACAACTTGAACCGGTACTATTTAAGCGTGCTTGCCATGTTATTAGTGAGAATGAACGTGCTGTTGCGACATTAAAAGCGTTAAAAGCTAACGATATGGCTTTAATTAGCGTGGCGATGAGAGCATCTCATATCTCTTTACGTGATGACTTTGAAGTGACCACTAAAGAAATGGATGGGCTGGTTGAAATGATTGATGAAGTATTAGGTGATAAAGGAGGCGTCAGAATGACTGGCGGTGGTTTTGGAGGTTGTGTTGTTGCGTTAGTCCCTAACAATCTAGTCATGCAAGTGAATGAAGTGGTAAATAACAAGTACGAAAGCCAATTTGGTTTAAAGCCAAGCATTTATTTATGTACGGCGACACAAGGTGCATTTAGGTAACTTAATTATTAAACCTGAACTCTGGATAAGAAATAATAACTAACACGTAAAAAGCTTATTTTAAAAGCTATCTCAATAAATTATAACTAGAAAAAAGGTAAAAAATGATGGATTTTGCAAATAAATTGGGGACGATAGACAGTACTATTTTTATTGTTTATGTCATCGGACTGCTATGTCTTGCGTTATGGATTTCTCGCAATGAGAAAAAAGACGGTGCAAATACTGAGGATTACTTCTTAGCCAGTAAGTCACTACCTTGGTGGGCTATTGGTGCTTCGTTAATTGCTGCCAATATTTCAGCAGAGCAAATAATTGGTATGTCTGGCTCTGGCTACGCCATTGGCTTAGCTATTGCCTCTTATGAGTGGATGGCGGCAATTACCCTGATTTTAGTGGGTAAATATATGCTACCAATTTTCTTGGAAAATAAAATATTCACCATGCCGCAATACCTTGAACAGCGTTTTGATAACAAAGTAAAAACCACCATGGCAATTTTTTGGTTAGCGGTTTATACCTTTGTCAACTTAACTGCAGTGTTATGGTTAGGCGGTATGGCAATTGAAACCGTAGCTGGAGTTGATTGGATGTTTGGCATGATATTCCTTGCGGTATTTTCAGTTGCTTACTCCCTGTATGGCGGTTTAAAAGCCGTTGCCTTTACTGATATTTTACAAGTAGTGTTGTTAGTTTTTGGTGGTTTGTTGCTAAGTTACCTAGCGCTAGATGCTGTTTCTGATGGCCAAGGTGTATTAGCCGGTTTTGGAATTTTAACTGAAAAAATGCCAGAGCATTTTGACATGATATTAAGTCCTGAAAATGAGCATTACATGAGCCTGCCAGGTATTTCAGTATTAATTGGCGGTATGTGGGTAATGAACTTCAGTTACTGGGGCTTTAACCAATATATTATTCAACGTGCACTGGCTGCAAAAGATGTTAAAGAAGCACAAAAGGGTATTGCCTTTGCTGCTTATCTGAAATTGCTTATGCCGTTAATTGTGGTATTACCTGGTATAGCCGCTGTTATTTTATACCCAAGTTTAACAACACCTGATCAAGCTTACCCATCAATGATGGCAATGTTGCCTGTGGGTATTAAAGGTTTAGTTTTTGCAGCCTTGGTAGCCGCCATTGTTTCGTCTTTAGCTTCAATGACTAATAGTATTTCTACCATATTTACTATGGATATTTATAGCCGCTTTAAACCAAATGAAAGCCAACGTCATTATGTCCATATTGGCCGAATCGCTGCGTTAGTTTCATTATGTATTGCCTTAGTAGTTGCTCAACCATTACTAGGTAAGTTCGATCAAGCCTTCCAGTATATTCAAGAATTCACTGGCTTTTTTACCCCAGGTATTGTGGTGATTTTTGTGATGGGGATGTTCTGGAAGCGTACAAGCTCAATGGGCGCATTATCAGCAGCCTTAGGCTCAGCTATTTTTTCATTAGTACTTAAATTCGCATGGCCAGAATTACCGTTTATGGACCGTGTTGGTTTAGTGTTCTTATTGTGTTTAGTACTTTGTTATTTCGTATCTACTATGGGTAAAGGCAATGTAACTGATACAACTGATAGCAGTGTAAGCGTAGAGCAAGTGAGCTTTGCCACCACTAAGTCATTTAATGTGGCTACGGTGGGTGTAGTACTTATTCTTACTGCTTTATATGCAACTTGGTGGTAATGAAGTACTAGCTTCCCCCCATTAAATTAGATAAATAATAAAGGGCCAAATGATTGGCCTTTTAACTTTTTAAGGTTATAAAATGAAAGTATTAGTTACCGGTGGTGCAGGGTATATAGGCTCTCATACTGTTTTATCATTATTAGAAAATAATTATGAAGTGATTGTTTATGACAGCCTAGTAAATTCAAGTATTGAGTCACTTAACCGTGTTGAAAAGCTTACTGGCAAGAAAGTTGAATTTATTGAAGGTGATATTTGCGATAAAGACAAATTAAGTGAAGTATTTGAGCAGTTTACTATCGGTGCGGTTATTCACTTTGCGGCATTAAAAGCTGTAGGTGAGTCGGCAAAAATACCACTGAGTTATTATCAAAACAATGTTTATGGCACGGTTTGTTTATTGGAAGTGATGGAACACAATAATGTCCATGATTTTATCTTTAGTTCCTCAGCGACAGTGTATGGCGAAGAAAATGATGTGCCATATGTTGAAACAATGAAATTAGGTACGCCGTCTAGCCCTTATGGTGCAAGTAAAGTCATGGTTGAACGTGTACTTAATGATCTCGCACTTTCAGATAGTAATTTTAGAGGGGTATCTTTACGTTATTTTAATCCTATAGGCGCTCATGAAAGTGGTCAAATAGGTGAAGATCCTAAGGGCATTCCAAACAATCTTTTACCTTATGTTGCACAAGTAGCAGTAGGTAAACGAGAAAAATTGAGTATTTTTGGTGATGATTACCCAACCCAAGATGGTAGTTGTGAGCGTGATTATTTACATGTAATGGACTTAGCACAAGGGCATGTGGCAGCGCTTGATTGGTTAAATCGCCATAATGATTTTACCGGTGTTGAAGCCTTTAATTTGGGCACAGGTAATGGCGTATCAGTTTTTGCGATTGTAAAAGCATTTGAAAAAGCTATTGATAAAACCATCCCATTTGAAGTATCACCAAGAAGAGCGGGGGATTTACCGGCTTTTTGGGCTAATGCCACTAAGGCCAATGAACAGCTAAATTGGCATGCAGAGCGAAATTTAACACAAATGATGAGTGATACTTGGCGGTGGCAGTCAAGTAATCCAAATGGGTACTTAGCGTAATGCTTTCTGTAAAATCACCATTAGAAGATCATCAAAGTGAAATGAAAAAAATCATTTTACGTAATGATTATGGCATGTCCGTTGAAATTATTAATTTTGGTGCAAGAATCAAATCAATTAAATTTCCGGTCAACGATAAAGCAACGGAAATGGTTTTGGGCTATGACTCGCCACAAGAGTATTTAACTGATCCGTTTTATTTAGGTGCAACTTGTGGACGTGTATGCAATCGAATTGCTGGGGGAAAATTTCAACTTGCTGGCCGTCAATATCAACTAACACAAAATGACGGTGAAAACTGTTTACATGGCGGTATTGATAATTTCTCAATGCGCTACTGGAAAATAGATGAAGAAACAGTCACTGATACTTCAGTGACATTGTCTCTTGTTTCCCCAAATGGAGACCAAGGTTTTCCAGGGAAACTAGAGCTATCTTTTACTTATCAATTAAGTGCTGACAATAAACTAACCATAGAGTATTCGGCCAATACTGACCTAGCTACACCAGTAAATTTGACTAACCATGCATATTTCAATTTGGGTGAAGATAATTGCGAATTATTACAACTGCAGATAATGTCATCGGAGTATCTAGAAACTAACGTAGATAATATACCTACGGGTAATATTCTTTCGGTAGCTGGAACAGATTATAACTTTAAAGAGCCAACTTCGATTGGTTATCGACAACAACACACTGAAGATGAGTCCCTTAAAACAAAAAACGGTTACGATCACTGCTTTGTT
>JAQWHO010000353.1 GCA_029249355.1 Thalassotalea sp. | reverse complement strand
CACGCCAGTGGCATTGCCCGGTAGCTATGTTCGGAACTGATAACCGCTGAAAGCATCTAAGCGGGAAGCAGGCTTTGAGATGAGTTCTCACTGGGACTTTAAGTCCCCTAAAGGGTCGTTGGAGACTACAACGTTGATAGGTCAGGTGTGTAAGTGCTGCGAGGCATTGAGCTAACTGATACTAATTGCCCGTGAGGCTTAACCATACAACACCCAAGTGGTTTTGTTGTATGAAGACTGACAAAACATTCACGTACATAACGTGTTGAATAAGAATTAAGTAGATATATCAGATTTCCAAGATTAGTTAATTGGCTTAGCGAAGAGCCTGTTAACAACCAGTTTTGTCTAGCGACAATAGCGACGTAGAACCACCTGATCCCATTCCGAACTCAGCAGTGAAATGCGTTAGCGCCGATGGTAGTGTGGGAGTTCCCATGTGAGAGTAGGACATTGCTAGGCTTCTATTAAGAAAAACCCGTAGCTTATGCTACGGGTTTTTTGCTGAAACATTATTATTTAGGTCACTTCTAAGTAAGTTAAATAATAACGTTTTTTGTCTGGTGACAATAGCGACGTAGTACCACCTGATCCCATTCCGAACTCAGAAGTGAAATGCGTTAGCGCCGATGGTAGTGTGGGAGTTCCCATGTGAGAGTAGGACATTACCAGACACCCTTTTTTAAGGTATAAGTAAGCCCTTGTCTTTCGACAAGGGCTTTTTTCGTTTACAGTAGTTTGTTTAATCTTAAGTAATAATAATTATGTCATGGGAAAGTAAAATTAGTTGGGAGGTCGCTCAGCAACGTGCTCGTATCCTAGCGGGGGTTAGATCATTTTTTGATTCACGCAATGTCATTGAAGTTGAAACTCCTTTACTGAGCTGTGGAACAGTAACCGATGTGTATTTAGAAAGTTTTACATGTAAATATGATTATTTGGACAAGCATCACTTATCAAACGCTAAAGAGCTTTACCTTCAAACATCCCCAGAATTTTCAATGAAGAGATTACTCGCCTCAGGCTATGGCTCAATCTTTCAGATATGTAAAGCATTCCGTCATGAAGAGCATGGGAAACATCATAATCCAGAATTCACAATATTAGAGTGGTATCGTCTTAATTTTGATCACTTTCAATTAATGGATGAAGTTGATGAGTTACTTAAACAGATTTTGACATGTGAAAATGCCGATAGACTGACTTATCAACAAGCTTTCCAACAGTATTTAAAAATAGATCCATTGGAATGTACCCTTGTAAGGCTGAAACGAGCATTGTTTGATAATAAGGTTTCTGGCGATTGGATTGACGAGGAAAAAGATCTAGATGTATTATTACAAGTACTATTTTCAGAGTGTATAGAAACTCAAATCGGTACTGAGCGCCCTTGTTTTATCTATAACTATCCTAAAAATCAATCCTCATTAGCTAAAATTTCAAAAGAAGATCCTCGAGTCTCTGAGCGGTTTGAGTGCTATTTTAAAGGGGTGGAATTGGCAAATGGCTTTAATGAGTTAACTGACTCTAGTGAACAACAATTCCGTTTTGAGAGTGACAACAAAAAAAGAATACTACTTGGGAAAAAAGAAAAACCGATAGACAAATTATTCATTAATGCTTTAGATGCCGGTTTACCCGCGTGTTCAGGTGTTGCGGTAGGGATAGATCGTTTGATCATGCTAGCACTAGAAAAACCAAACATTTTATCAACAATGACTTTTAATATTACCAATGCATAATAAGGTTTTGTGATACTATATCAATTGTGATAATATCTCATAACTTAGTGTTTCATTGAATGGTCGAATAACGTGCTAGACAGAATTGGTATTACAGCAACGTCTTTATGTGCATTACATTGCATTCTTTTGCCTGTAATTTTACCAGCATTGCCTTTATTAGGTATTGGTTTTTTAGCTGATCATATGTGGGAGCATGTTTTCTTAATCTTAACTGCCGTTCTTGGTTCTATTGCCATGTTTTCTGGCTTTAAACGTTATCATAAAAAACTTTATCCATTTTATTTATTAATGCTCGGCATTGTTATTTATTGGCAAAAGCATGACTTTTCAGAAGCATTACAGCCAATGTTTATAATTATTGGAGCAACATTAATTGTTGCTGCTCATATCATCAATATTAAGTTATGTAATAGTTGTAAACAATGCAGTGAACATGAGTGTAATAAATAACGCTCAACTACATATTTAGGTCTTTAAGCTTACGGGTAAGCGTATTTCTTCCCCAACCTAACTTTTTCGCCGCTTCTTGCTTATGCCCTTTAGTATTAGCCAATGCGCATTTAATAAGTATCTCTTCAAATTGTGGTAAAGCGTGGTCAATAATACCTTGATTACCAGCTGCCAACTGTTCATTTGCCCATTGTTGTAAAAGGCTTTGCCAATTATCTTGAGATTCCGAAATTGTCGGTGTTGTTTCAGAAAGCTCACTGGGTAAATCATTTATGTGAATTTCTTTACCACTTGCCATAACTGTTAGAAAGCGACAAATATTCTCTAGTTGCCTTACATTGCCAGGCCATTCGCAATTTAATAAATAATCAAGAGTAGATTTTTCAAGGGTTTTAGGTTCAACACTTAATTCTTTTGCAGCTTGAAGTAGAAAGTGATTGGCTAGTTGTGCGATATCTTCTTTTCGCTCTCTTAAGCTAGGAATGTGTATACGAATAACATTAAGGCGATGAAATAAATCTTCACGAAAATCACCATTATTCACTCTATCTTCAAGGTTTTGATGCGTAGCTGCTAATATTCTTACATCTACCTTGATAGGGGAATGTCCGCCCACTCGATAAAATTGACCATCAGCTAATACTCTTAATAAACGCGTTTGAATATCAAGAGGCATATCACCAATTTCATCTAAAAACAAAGTACCATTATGTGCTTGTTCAAAGCGTCCATGCCTTACCGTATTTGCGCCTGTGAATGCGCCTTTTTCATGCCCAAACAGTTCCGACTCAATAAGATCTTTTGGTATTGCTGCCATGTTTAATGGAATAAAAGACTCTTTAGCACGAGGGCTATGCATATGTAACGCATGAGCAACAAGCTCTTTACCCGTACCAGATTCTCTATTTATTAAAACACTTATACTTGAACGAGAAAGTCGGCCAATCGCCCTAAAAACTTCTTGCATAGCAGGTGCTTCACCTATTATACCAACAGGCACAGAGGTTGTTTCTTGAGTGCGTGTTTTAGCTTTTAACTCTTGTGCATGGGTTAATGCGCGTCGAGCTAGCGCCAATGCTTCGTCAATATCAAATGGCTTTGGTAAGTATTCAAAAGCGCCACCTTGATAAGCATTTACTGCACTATCAAGATCAGAGTGAGCGGTCATTATGATCACGGGAATATTTGGAAAGCGGTGATTAATATCGGCTAATAATTCCATACCATCTATATTTGGCATCCTAATATCAGAAATTATTATCTCTGGCTGCCCGTGATCGAGTGCAGTAAGTAAATTTTCGGCACTGTCGAATGACGCGGAGCTGATATTTGCATTTGAAAAGGCTTTTTCTAAAACCCAACGGATTGAACTGTCATCGTCTACAACCCATACTTGTTCAGTGATCATGATTTAGTCGCTTCCGTAATTGGTAATAATATAATAAATTCGGTATGGCCAGGTTGGCTTATACAAGATAATTTACCGTGATGTTGGTTAATTAACGTTTGTGAAATAGACAGGCCTAAGCCTGTACCGTTCGCTCTGCCTGATACCATAGGATAAAATAAAGTATTTTGAATTTTTTCAGGAATACCCGGACCGTTATCAATGATACTAAGCTGCATGGCGAGTTTTATACGCTTACCATTGATTGTCTTATTGCTAGCAGCACGTGTTTTCAAGGTAATAACTCCACCAGAGCCGACCACTTGAATCGCGTTGTTAACGATATTTAAAATGGCTTGATGAAGTTTATCGGGGTCAAAAATAATATCAGGTATCGAAGGATCATAATCTTTTTTGATTTTGATATTTTCGGGATTATTGTAACTTATTAGTTGCGCAACTTTTTCAAGAATAACATGAATATTTTGTGCTGAAACATTAGGTAATTGATTAGGGCCCAATAATCTATCAACCAAATTAGTTAAACGATCTGCTTGCTCAATGATCATTTGGGTATATTCTTGCTGCTCGGTATCTAATTCTTTATTTAATAGTTGAGCCGCGCCACGTAACCCACCTAATGGATTTTTTATTTCATGCGCTAAGCCACGAATTAAATCTCTAGCAGATTCCCATTGCTGTTGTTGAAATGCTTCGACACTAATTTGTTTTTGTTGATCAATTTGTTTGAATTCAAGAAGGATGTGCGGCGATTTATCAAAATCGACAGAAGAAGCCGTAATTTCCACAGTGATTTTTCGACGATCAAAAAACTCTAAAATAACATCACTATCGCTAAACTCTTGACCTGAAGTTAACAGTTGCTTCAGGCGAATATCGTTTATTGGATTATTAAAAAAAACGGTTTTAAGGGTTTTATCAGATAATTTATTAAAGCTTTTGATCAGTAATGCTTCAGCTGCAGGGTTAACATACTGAATTCGTAACTGATCATTAAGCACAATTACAGCTGTGACCATTTGATTGGGCAGGTTCTGCTGGTAATAGAGCTTATTATGCTGATTATTACTCTCTGAATTAGACATAAATTCTCAGTGCACTCTTATGGTGCAATTTTATTTAAGTGTAGTGCGTTAAAGTGCTCAATGCACCTTTTTAATGCTTAATTAGCTCGAATTACCGATGCTCTGTGCATATAAAAGGTTATTGGTTCAGACGATGCAATTACCTTGCCTTTATCGTTAATTAAATCCATTTTTAATTGATGTTCGCCACGTTCTATATTTCGTAATACAAACATAGAGTGACTTTGAGGTTTTTCATAAGGTTGGTTATCTAGAAGTAATTGAATTTTTAACCCTTGCTTAAAAATGGGCTTGATACGTCCAGATACATAAACAGAGCCAGTATTATCTCTAATGGTGGCATTGTTAGCAGGTTGGGTTACTTCTACTTGGTATTTTTCTTCGATAGCTTTTGGATTTATATCTAAAATTGATGTATCAATAGATGAGGACATGTTATTCGATTCTTTCACTTCAACTTCTTCAGCACCAGGCTTTGGGCTGTCAGAATACACTAAAACGCCATCGGCATTACGCCAAACATAAACTTTAGTTGAAGTAGCTGATGTTGGAAATGAAATCACAACATTCAATATAATGAAAACGAATAATTTTAAGATAGTCAAATAGCTCCTTTATTCAAAAGACATACCTTTAATCTATCAAATTATATAAAATTAGCTACAAAAAAAGCTCACCTAAGTGAGCTTTTTCATGATTAACAATGTTTAAGTGATATTAAACGCTGTAGTACATGCCAAACTCAACTGGGTGAGTTGATGTATTCAATAATTCACAATCTGCGCGTTTAAGTTCAATATATGCATCGATCATATCATCATCCATAACACCACCAGCAGTTAAAAACTCTCTATCTTCTACTAATGCGTCAAGTGCTTCAGTTAATGAAGTCGCAACTTGAGGAATAGATAATGCTTCTTCCGCAGGTAAGTCGTATAAATCTTTATCCATCGCGTCACCAGGATGAATTTTATTTTTAATACCGTCTAAGCCTGCCATTAACAATGCAGAGAAAGCTAAGTATGGATTTGCAGCTGGATCAGGGAAACGAACTTCGATACGTGCTGCTTTTGGTGATGGAACAACAGGGATACGAATTGACGCAGAACGGTTAGCCGCTGAGTAAGCTAGCATAATAGGTGCTTCAAAATGAGGAACTAAACGTTTATAAGAGTTAGTTGCTGGGTTTGTGAACGCATTTAATGCTTTAGCATGCTTGATGATACCACCAATGTAGTAAAGCGCCATTTCAGATAAACCACCGTACTTATCACCAGAGAATAAGTTAACACCATCTTTAGCAAGTGATTGATGCACGTGCATACCAGAACCGTTGTCACCAACAAGTGGCTTAGGCATAAATGTCGCTGTTTTACCGTAAGCGTGAGCAACATTGTGTACAACGTATTTATAAATTTGCACTTCATCTGCTTTTAATACCATGGTATTAAAACGACAAGCAATCTCATTTTGACCAGCTGTTGCTACTTCGTGGTGATGTGCTTCTACCACTAAGCCCATTTCTTCCATGACTAAACACATGGCAGAACGTATGTCCTGTGAAGAGTCAACTGGAGATACTGGGAAGTAACCACCTTTAAGGCCAGGACGGTGACCCATGTTGCCTTCTTCATATTCTGTGCCTGAATTCCAGCAAGCTTCTTTATCATCAACTTTAAAGAAAGAACCACTGATATCAGTGCTAAAGCGTACATCATCAAATAAGAAAAATTCTGGCTCTGGACCAATTAACACAGTATCAGCGATACCTGTTGAACGTAAATATTCTTCAGCTCGTTTTGCAACAGAGCGAGGATCACGGCTGTAACCTTGCATTGTGTCTGGTTCTACTACATCACAACGAATATTTAATGTAATTGCTTCATTAAAAGGGTCTAAAACAGCGGTGTCAGGATCTGGCATTAAAACCATGTCAGATTTGTTAATGCCTTTCCAGCCTTGAATTGAAGAGCCATCAAACATTTTACCATCTTCGAAGAAGTCTTCATTAACTTGGTGATGAGGAATCGAAACGTGTTGTTCTTTACCTTTTGAGTCAGTAAAGCGTAAATCAACGAATTTTACATCGTTGTCTTTGATTAAATCTAATACTGCTTGTGACATTGAGTGTCTCCAGTGAAGTTATCGTAAAATAGTTAAATGCAATGCATTATGTTTATGTGTCGTATATAAGCTAAAACCATGCCAAGCAAAAAAACCTTTTAAATCAGAAGTTTAATAATTGATGAATAAGGCGATTGCACTACCTTGGTGCGCTAGGTGTTCATGTTTGGTGCGTGAAAGTTTAACGTATGAATATCATCTTTTCTAATTGAATTCGAAAAATATTAAGAGTTGTATTAATTGTCGCCATTTAGACATTATTCCTGTATAATCCGCGCCCAATTATAGCCCTATGAGCAAATGCCCGTGTTAGAGAATTTACGTAATGTAGCGATCATCGCCCACGTTGACCATGGTAAAACTACCTTAGTCGATAAATTATTAAGTCAATCAGGTACGCTAGATGCTAGAACTGGTCTAGAAGAGCGTACGATGGACTCAAATGATATCGAGAAAGAACGTGGTATCACAATCCTTGCTAAAAATACTGCAATTAACTGGGGAGATTACCGAGTCAATATCGTAGATACTCCAGGCCATGCTGATTTTGGTGGGGAAGTTGAACGTGTAATGTCAATGGTTGATTCTGTACTTCTTATTGTCGATGCACAAGAAGGTCCTATGCCTCAAACGCGTTTTGTAACTAAAAAAGCGTTTGCTCAAGGTTTAAAACCAATTGTTGTTATCAATAAAATTGATAAGCCAGGTGCTCGACCTGATTGGGTAATGGATCAAGTATTTGATTTATTTGATAACTTAGGTGCTACAGATGAACAGTTAGACTTTAAAGTTGTTTACGCTTCAGCAATTAACGGTTGGTCGTCAATGGAAGAAGGTGTTGTAGGCACCGATATGACGCCATTATTCCAAACTATTATTGATCAAGTACCGCCGCCGAATGCTGATAGTGAAGGTTCGTTTCAAATGCAAATCTCCCAACTTGATTACAGCTCGTATTTAGGTGTTATTGGTGTTGGTCGAATTACTCGTGGTTCTGTTAAACCAAATCAACAAGTAACGGTTGAAGGTTCAAATGGTAAATTGCACAACGGTAAAGTAGGTAAAGTTTTTGGTTATTTAGGTTTAGAGCGTCACGAAAGTGAAATTGCTCATGCCGGTGATATTATTGCAATAACGGGTTTAGGTGAATTAAAAATTTCTGATACGATTTGTTGTCCAAATGAAGTCGCAGCATTACCACCTTTATCAGTTGATGAACCTACGATTAACATGACTTTCCAAGTAAATACTTCACCATTTTGTGGTCAAGAAGGTAAGTTTGTTACTTCACGTAACATTAAAGATCGTTTAGATAAAGAGCTTGTTCATAATGTTGCTTTACGTGTTGAGCAATTAGATGATGCCGATAAATTTAAAGTATCTGGTCGTGGTGAACTTCATTTAGGTATATTAATTGAAAATATGCGTCGTGAAGGGTATGAATTAGCTGTTTCTCGACCTGAAGTTATTATTCGTGAAGTTGATGGTCAGCTTGAAGAACCTTATGAGTCAGTAACGATTGATGTTGAAGAGCAACATCAAGGTCCTATCATGGAAAAGATGGGTGTACGTAAAGCTGAATTAACAGATATGGCACCAGACGGTAAAGGTCGTATTCGTATGGACTTTATCATGCCAAGCCGTGGCTTAATTGGCTTCCAAACTGAATTTATGACGTTAACTTCTGGCTCTGGTTTAATTTACCATACTTTCCTTGAGTACGGACCTCATAAAGGTGGGGAGATTGGTCAGCGTCTAAATGGTGTATTGATTGCTAACGCTACAGGTAAAGCCTTAACGAATGCTTTATTTAACTTACAATCTCGCGGACGTTTATTTATTGGTCATGGTATTGATGTATATGAAGGTCAAATTCTTGGTATTCATTCACGTGATAACGACTTAACAGTAAATGCTCTTAAAGGTAAGCAATTAACTAACGTTCGTTCATCGGGTACAGATGAAGCTCAAACGTTAACGCCGCCAATTATTATGTCTTTAGAGCAGGCTTTAGAGTTTATTGATAATGATGAATTAGTCGAAGTTACTCCTGATAGTATTCGTATACGTAAAAAATTCTTAAAAGAATCAGATCGTAAACGAGAAAGTCGATCAGCTAAGTAGTTAGTAATTTATATATAAAATACCGCGTTATTCTATGAATAACGCGGTATTTTTTTACCTAATAATCTATTTTAAACAGTATTGTTAATTCGTAAGACCTAACATCACACCTTGTAAGACATGTCTCAAACTTCCGTCAGATTTTGTACAATCGTCCATTTATATTGAATGTTTTTTAATAGTTAACTTATTGTTACTTATCACCTTTAAGATCCTGTTTACAACCTTGTAACGTTTGTTGTTCATTTTAAAATATATTCGGTCACTGGCACGTTTGAAAACGTTTGCTACAATTTACAGCGACTCAAGGAAATACTTGATTTTAAATTTTTGAAAACTTTTTAACTTATGAAAATTATGGCTGTAATGGAATTGGCGCGAAAGCGGAGTAATAAATGATGGAACAGATTAAAGTAAATAGATTGAACTCGTTGTTTGAAAAAATGGTTGCTAATAATGCAAATATTATTGAAAAACGAGAATTAAATAATTTATATAAAGAGTTCATCGATGATGGCCGTGATAAACCTCGGTATAACAGTTCATACAATCAAGTAAATAAAGTCGCAATAAATTCATAACCAAAACAATAATAATTTTAGTATTTTATGCAAAAGGAATAAAAGGTGTCTCCGGAACAATTACTTATCTTACAAAAACTAAGCCGACTCTTTGAAGATGGAGCAGCCGGCCCAGATCAAATAAAACAATTGTCAGAGCTATTAGCTAAAATAAATCATCACACTGAGCCAACTGATGAGCTTAATTTAGACAAATTTTCTAGCAGAACTCCTTTTCTTTAAACTTGTAGAATATAAATCTATGTAGATTTTAGCGTTGCAATAAAAGCCTGTGAGTCCTCAATCGATTGATTCATTTGAATAATTAAACGATTAATATCTTGTTTAATAACTTTATATTCCCCTTTCAAAGCTCCTATTGCTTTAGCGTTGAGATTATGTTTCAAGTACAGCATATTATCTTTCAGTGCAGATAAAATAGGTAGCATTTTGTCTTCAGCTTTATGCATTGCATTGATTACTGTCAGATAACGCTTTTCAGTCGTATTGAGTTGTAATTTACTTTGTCTTTTTAATGATTGGCTACTGTATTGCTCTATTTCATCACGCCATTCATCAAATAAAGCTTCTGCAACATGTTCAATTGAATCAATTCTTGCGGATACTTCTTGCGCCGCCTCATTACTTGAATCAAAGCTATATTTGCTTAATTCATATTGAGTTTGCAATTCTCCACCGTCAAAGGCTATCAATTTTGATAGTTGCTCAAGTGCGTTTATAAACTCTTCTTTAGCTTCTTCTTGAGATGAAGTTGCTTCTTCAACCCGATCAATTAGAATATCTCTTTTATGCGTGCCTACTTTTTCCATTGCTGAATAATAGGCTGATTGACAACCTATAAGAGTAAAAAGCAGTAGAGTTGAGAGTATTGCCTTATTAAACATCATGGCTAATCCTAGGACTTATAACGAGCAGCATCAATAATCGCCCAAACATGGAAAATGAAACCCGGTAAGGCCATAAAAAATAAAATCCCCGTCGCGGCTAATGTATAATTTACCCACGTGAGTAAAAAAAATGCAATTGCTGCGAGTACTCTTCCTTGAAAAAGCTGCCCTAAACCAGCGATAAAAAAGCTACAAATTGCGGCTAAAACGTTTCCACCTGAACCTTGACCTGACATAAAACACCTCTTTTTCTGTATAAATCATTATAGGATATATATTGTTAATCATAATATACTGTAATTACAGGAATATTAACTATTAAAGATTATGGAATATATTAACAAATTGTTAAATTCATCGAGTTGGACGAAAGCGGTTAAGTTTTCGTTGTTCTTTTTCGGACGAATAAAGTCAGAGCAGGTGCATGTTTCAGCTGGGTACTTAGCTTATGTTACCTTAATGTCTTTGGTGCCGTTAATGGTTGTTATGCTTTCAGTGATGACAGCTTTTCCAATATTTTCTGATATTAAAGTATTGCTGGAAGGTTTTGTGTATCAAAATTTTATACCTGCGTCTGGCGATATTGTACAAGAACATATCACCGGCTTTGTGGATAATGCGTCAAAAATGTCTGCTATTGCTATCGCATTTCTTTTTCTTTTCGCGTTATTACTTATTTCTGCTATTGATAAAGTATTCAATAAATTATGGAAAATAGACGTAAAACGTCGAACGATAACTGCTTTTTCAATGTACTGGATGATTTTAACACTTGGCCCAGTGCTAGTCGGTAGTAGTATTGCAACCACGTCATATATTGTTTCGCTGATGTCGTTAGGGGATTATGATTTATTTGGCATTAGTAATATATTAATTAGAATGTTGCCAATATTTGCATCTATTTTTGCCTTTTTGATTTTATATTTGGTTGTTCCTAATAAAGTTGTAAATTTCAAGTTTGCTGTCGCTGGGGCTTTATTAGCGGCTTTGTTATTTGAGTTGGCAAAAAAAGGTTTTGCTTTTTATGTAACCCAGTTACCTTCTTATCAAGCTATCTACGGTGCATTAGCAAGCATTCCCATTTTGTTCTTATGGGTGTATTTATCATGGTTAGTCGTGTTGTTTGGAGCTTTGTTTACCGTGTGCCTTGAAGAATTTTCAAAACAGAAGGACTGAACCATGTCTCGTTCTTTATATCCCAAAATAAGTAGCTATCATCAGGAATGGTTGACTATAGATGATGTTCATCAAATCTATCTTGAACAATCTGGAAACCCTAATGGCATACCTATATTGTATTTGCATGGAGGCCCTGGAGGAGGTTCAAGTAAAAATCATCGGAGATATTTCGATCCTGAAAAGTATCGTATTATTATTTTTGATCAACGAGGTTGTGGTCAATCTAAACCTTCGCCTTCTACAGAAAACAACAATACAGATTTGCTTATCGAAGATATTGAAAAAATTCGACAGCATTTATCTATTGATAAGTGGTTAATTTCTGGTGGGTCTTGGGGAACTACACTTGCGCTTGTTTATGGAATAAGGTATCCCGAGTTTGTTTTAGGTTTTATATTAAGAGGGATCTTTTTAGCGACACAAAAAGAATACGATTGGCTATATAAAACGGAAGGCGCTGAAAACTTTTTCCCTGAATATTATCAAGATTTTATTAAACCGCTTGCAGAGAAAGAGCAAAAAAATCCACTTGAAGGTTATAAAAAGATTTTTTCATCTGATAATGAAGTTGCCATTATTGCAGCGAGTAAAGCGTGGTATTTGTGGGAGCTAAGGCTTTCAACAATAGAGCATCATCATATTGGTATGGCGCAAATTGAAGATAGTCATCAAGCGCTATGTATGGCGAAACTTTCACATCATTACTTTTATCATCGCTGCTTTATCAAAGAAAATTATATTCTTGATAACATCGATAAAATTAGTGAAATACCTGCGATTATTATTCATGGCCGGTATGACATGGTTTGCCCGCTGATTAACGCGAGTAAACTGACTACGTTGTGGTCAAATGCAAGTTTACAAATTTTACCGCAAGCTGGGCATAGTGGCTTTGAAAGCCAAACGATAGATGCTATCTGTAAAGCAACCGATATTATGGCAAATTTTTTACAAGAGAATAGTACATGATCGCGTTAATTCAACGAGTTGCACAGGCCAGTGTAGAAGTTGATAAAAAAATAATCGGCGAAATAGAGCAAGGATTATTAGTTTTACTTGCCGTAGAGCCCCAAGACACTGAAAAGAAAGCGGCTAGACTTGCGGAGCGAGTTGCTGGTTACCGAGTATTTGAAGATGGAGCAGGAAAAATGAATTTAAACGTAAAACAGGTAAGTGGGGATATTTTAGTTGTTTCGCAGTTCACCCTTGCGGCAGATACCACTAAAGGCATGAGACCTAGTTTTACCAGTGCTGCAGAGCCTAAATTTAGCGATAAACTTTATCAATATTTTTGTCAGCAATTGAGAGAGCAGGGCTTTAGTGTACCAACGGGACAATTTGGTGCTGACATGAAGGTAAGCTTATTAAATGATGGTCCAGTAACATTTAATTTATCAATATAACGCCTTATCGATTAACCATACCATGCAGCCATAAGGTCGACCAACGCGAAATAGCATAATGGGGAAGTATTGAATTTTCAGTTACTAAAAGGTTATTTTCTGGTGCTAAGTGAATGATTATATTTTTATAATGCGGTACATGAAAATATCGCATTACTCTATTTTGTTTAAGAGAAGATAAGTGTAATAGCGCGATATTTAATTCATGCTCATCTAGGTCAGGTAAATTAATTGACAGCCAAGCATTATTATCAATTTTTTTTAAAATACGTGCGATTTGTTTGAGAAAATATTGTGGGTCTTCGTCAGTTTGATAAATGTCATAAATTAACCAATCACAAATTTGACGCTTCTTTTTCGTTGCTAACCACAATTCAAATGATGTGTTTATAATCGGTTGTTGTATCTTTTGAGGGTTAAAGAAGGTTTCGAAACATTCAATGACTTGCTGGTTATATTCAATACTTAGTATTTCAGCTTCAGGTAATATGTGATTTAAAAACCTTACAAGGTTTCCTCCACCTAAGCCTAATTCAACAATTTTCTGTGGAGAACTAAATAATAAAGGTAACATCAGAAAATATTGATGTGGGATCGTTAACCTAAATGGTACACGCTTGAGCATGATGCTTTGCACGACATTATCAAACAGCAACCAGCGATAGTACTCATTTTCAGCAACCGATAAATTTTCGCTGTCTTGTTTTAAATAAAGTAACTTGCTTTGTTGTAAATGAGCGGCTAATTTCATTAAATATCAAATAATTATTAGATTAATAACACAATTACTATAAGCATAGACAATGATTACATGCAGAGCACCTAAAACGACAAAAGAGTTTGAAGAATATTATTATTTACGTTGGTTAATATTACGTTCACCGTGGGGAAAAGAAAGAGGAAGCGAATTAGATGATCTTGAAGCACAAGCTATTCATCGTTGTGTTTTTGATCAAAATGGTAATGTATTAGCCGTAGGGCGAATACATTTCACTGTTCAACAATATGCACAAATTCGTTATATGGCAGTCGATGTTAAAGCTCAAGGGCAAGGTTACGGCTATATATTACTTGAGTCTTTGGAACGAGAAGCTCAAATGCGTGGTGCGAATTCTATAGAGTTAAATGCCAGAGAAGCTGCTTTAGGGTTTTATGAAAAACTAGGCTATCAAAATTTAGGTTTAGCACATTTGCTTTATGGGGAGATTCAGCATTATTCGATGGTGAAAAAACTTAATGTTTTAGCAACTCACCTTAAAGAAAGCGCAAACAACTTAGAAGAAACTTGGCATAACACCATTCCATTAAGTAAAGCGATGAATATCAAAATTAGTTACTTTGATGGCGAAGAATTAGTGACAAATTGTGATCTCGCTTTTAATAAAAATATTCATAACACTATGTTTGCTGGCAGTATTTACACGCTTGCTACTTTAACGGGCTGGGGCTGGGTTTATTTATTGTTAGAAAAAAATAATAGCCAAGGAGATATTGTTTTAGCCGATGCTAAGATAAAATATTTAGCGCCTATCTCTGGGATAGCATGTGCAAAAACTCATCATCAGTTTGTTGAGGGAAGTACTACTGTATTCGAAAAAGAAGGCAAAGCCCGTATCTCAATAACTGTCAATATTTATAGTGGCGATAAAATCGCTGCAACATTTATAGGGAAGTATGTCGTGATCAAAAAGGAAAAAAATCAATGATAAAAATTCTATATTTCATCAGCTTATTTATTTGGTTTCATCCAGCTTTCGCAGTAATGAGTCTAGAAACTAAGGCAGTTAATCAAACGATTGATCGTTTTCATTTAGCTGCGGCGGAAGCAAATTTTGATGAATACTTTAAATTATTCTCTGATGATGCTGTATTTCTAGGAACCGATGGCAATGAACGTTGGACAAAAGAAGAATTTAAAACCTTCGTCATTCCTCATTTTTCGAAAGGGAAAGGTTGGCTATATGAATCAACTAAGAGAAATATTTCATTAATTGAGGGAGCTGAGGTTGCGTTTTTTGATGAGCTACTGAACAATAATAATTATGGTCAATGCCGAGGTTCGGGTGTTTTAATCAAAGTCGATAACGAATGGAAAATATTACAGTATAATTTGTCGATTCCGGTACCTAATGAATTATCCGACAATATTGTTGGTTTAATTCAAAATGCTAAAAAAACACCTAAATAGCTGCTTGATAATAATGAGCTTATTATAATGGATACGTTACGTAACAATTCAAAAAGTGAACCGATAAGAATAGGGATTATCGGTTGTGGTTGGTTAGGCAGCGCGCTAGTAAAAGCATTAGTAGAGCAAGCGTATTATGTAATAGCGACGACTCAACAACAAAATAAACTAAAATCAATTACAGACTTAGGTGCACAAGCTGAAATATTAACATTACCTTTTGGTGATATTAATGAAAACTCAGCGGCGGTATTTTGTTGTGACACCCTTATTATTTGTATTCCACCAGGTATTAGAAAAGGTAAGAAAGACTACCCTGAAAAAATCGCTGATATTATTAAGCAAGCTGAACTTCGTAACGTAAATAGAGTTATATTGATCAGTACTACCGCTGTTTATGAAGGTATTATTGGCGACGTCACCGAGTCCGCGAAGTTAAAACATGATATTGAAAAAGTGAAACTTCTCATTAAAGCTGAGCAGCATGTTTTAAAGTTTTCTAAGCAAGGCATTGTAATTCGATCGGCCGGCTTAGTGGGCCCTGATAGGCACCCAGGGATTTTCTTTAGAAATAAAAAACTGCTTTCAGCACCTAACGCGTATGTTAATTTGGTTCATCAGGCGGATATAATTGGTCAAATACTATTGATGATAAAAAGCGATACTATCTCAGGGGTTTTTAATGCTGCCAGTGATATGCAAGTGACTAAAAAGCATTATTATTCGATTGCGGCTAAAGCGTTAAAGGTTCCTTTGCCATTATTTGACGAGCATTCAGAGGTTGAGTTAGGTAAAAAAGTGCTCAGTGATAAATTGCGAGATACGCTCGACTACCATTATCAATATGATGATTTAGTGACTTGGCTTATTAATTCTGAACTTACTCGTAGCAATTAATATCATTTTTTTAGATATAATTTTTAGACACTATTTTCAGGAATCATTTGGTTTATAACATTATGCCTCTATCGAAGAACAATATATTTCTCTTAGCCTTTTATCTTTTTATCCATATTTTAGTACTGAACTTGTTTTATGGTTCATCAGATGGACTGAGTATTTATTGGCAAGAAAACTTTAATGTTAAAGCTATGTTGGTTTATCTATTGAGTGTAACAGTGACGGTTATTTTTTATTTAGGTGTTTCATGGATAAGGTCTTCTTATCAGAGAAAAAAGTAATATCACAGACAAAGAAAAGCCGGCGGTTGCCGGCTTGTCACTTTTAGCAATGATAACTCAGTGTTTTAAAATTAGTGATGCAAAATTAGCACTCTGAACCTTAAAAAGTTTACAGTGATAAGTTATTTAAAATATCATCTTCAACTAAGTTTGCTAACGTTACTTTAAGCTTAGGTGTACGCGCCATTTCACGCTTAATAGCAAAACTAGCTTCTTCATTACGTGCCCAACTACGACGGGCAATACCATTGTTTACATCAAACAATAACATTGATTTTAAGCGACACTCTGCCGATTCAGAGCCATCAAGTAACATACCAAAACCACCGTTAACAACTTCACCCCAACCGACACCGCCGCCATTATGGATTGACACCCAAGTAGCACCGCGGAAACTATCACCAATAACATTGTGAATGGCCATATCGGCGGTAAAGCGGCTGCCGTCATAGATATTTGATGTTTCACGAAAGGGTGAATCAGTACCTGAAACATCGTGATGATCACGACCAAGTACTACCGGACCAATGTCGCCATTATTAATGGCATCATTAAAGGCTTTAGCAATTTCCATACGACCTTGGGCGTCGGCATATAAAATACGTGCTTGTGAGCCTACAACTAACTTGTTTTGCTTCGCATCTTCAATCCATGTGATGTTGTCTTGCATCTGTTGCTGAATTTCTTCAGGCGACTCAAGCATTATTCTTTTTAGAACTTTCGCTGCAATGGCATCGGTTTTATCTAAGTCTTCCGGATTTCCTGACGCACATACCCAGCGAAATGGACCAAAACCATAGTCAAAACACATAGGACCTAAAATATCTTGAACGTAAGAAGGATATTTAAAATCAATACCATTTTCTGCCATGACATCACCACCTGCGCGAGATGCTTCAAGTAAAAATGCATTGCCGTAATCAAAGAAGTAAGTACCACGTGCTGTGTGTTTATTAACCGCATCAGCATGACGTTTTAAAGTTGATTGTACTTTTTCTTTAAATACTTCGGGCTCTTCACGAATTAAACGGTTTGACTCTTCATAGCTAATATCAACCGGGTAGTAACCGCCTGACCAAGGGTTATGTAATGACGTTTGGTCTGAGCCTAAGTGAATGAAAATTTCTTTTTCATAAAAAGCTTCCCAAACATCAACAATGTTACCGATATAGGCAATAGAAACTACTTCATCATTAGCTTGCGCTTTTTTAACACGGCTGATGAGCTCATCCATATTATCAATTAATTCATCTACCCAACCTTGTTGGTGACGTTTAGTGGCAGCATTGGCATTCACTTCGGCACATACGGTAATACAGTTGGCAATGTTACCTGCTTTAGGTTGTGCGCCACTCATACCGCCTAAGCCCGCAGTAAGAAAAATCTTACCTTGTGGTTTTTCACCCGCCGTTAAAACTTTCCGGAAGGCGTTCATCACGGTAATGGTAGTACCATGTACTATACCTTGTGGGCCAATGAACATAAATGAACCCGCAGTCATTTGACCATACTGCGTAACACCTAAGGCATTAAATTTTTCCCAGTCATCAGGTTGAGAGTAGTTAGGGATCATCATTCCGTTAGTCACAACAACACGTGGCGCATCTTCCGATGACGGAAATAAGCCCATCGGGTGACCTGAGTATAAATGCAAGGTTTGATCGCTTTCCATTTCACTTAAGTACTTCATTGATAACAAGTATTGTGCCCAGTTTTGGAACACAGCACCGTTTCCGCCGTAAGTAATTAGTTCTTCTGGATGCTGTGCAACGGCAGGATCTAAGTTATTTTCAACCATGAGCATAATCGCAGCTGCTTGTTCGCACTTTGCTGGATAATCAGAAATTGAACGCGCTTTCATATGGTAGTTTGGCTTAAAGCGGTACATATAAATACGGCCAAAATCTTTTAGCTCTTGCGCAAATTCAGTCGCTAATTCTTGATGCCACTCTTTTGGGAAATAACGTAAGGCGTTTCTTACTGCTAATTGTTTTTCGTCAATAGATAGAATGTCTTTACGTTTAGGAGCACGGTTAGCATCAGCTGGATACGGTTTGGCTTGGGGTAATTCACTTGGAATACCTTGCTGAATGCTCTCTTTAAAAAGCGCTTGTTCTTGAAAATTCATATTAACAATTCCCTTACTTTACGGTAAATGCTTGTGATTTCACTAATCTGATCATGGCATCGATATCAGGTTTTAATAGCCTATCTTCTTCAAGCTTAGCAACTTTACTTCTGATCAATTGGTGATTTAATTCAATTATGTCAGAGCATTTGTTAGGGCGTCTAAATTCGATTGCTTGTGCCGCATACATTAATTCGATGGCAAGTATTTTTTCTAAATTACCAAGTATTTGATTTAATTGTCTGCCCGAAATACTCCCCATTGATACATGATCTTCTTGACCCATAGAGGTTGGCACACTATCAGCAGAAGGTGGGAAACAAAGCGATTTGTTTTCTGTTACCAAGGCAGCTGTAGCATATTGCGGGATCATCATGCCTGAGTTTAAGCCACCT
>JAQWHO010000352.1 GCA_029249355.1 Thalassotalea sp. | reverse complement strand
TACCGGCACTCACACACGCTTGAGCTTTCCCTTCTTTAACAAGGTCTAATGCTTTTCGCATCGATGAATTTTTTTTATTTCGAAGAGCTGAACTAGGTTTTTCATCCATAGTGACAACTTCAGTCGTTGCGTATATAGATAGTTGAGGGTGTGCTAATAGATTATGTTCTGATAGTAATGCTTGAATAATTTTTTCATCACCACAAAGAATAAGATGTAATCTTTGTGAGTTTTGAATAGCAATAATTGCTGCGGGTATCGTTACAAGGGGGCCTTGATCGCCCCCCATAACATCTAACGCTATGGTTAGATCATTCAAAGTATTTTCTACCAAGTTTAAACTTAGGTATTAATTACTTTAACACCTTTATAGAAGCCATCAGCTGTTACGTGATGACGACGGTGTGTTTCACCAGATACTGGATCTACTGATAAATTTTCAGCTGTTAAAGCATCATGTGAACGGCGCATGCCACGTCTTGAACGAGACTTCTTGCTCTTTTGAACTGCCATTTCTGAACTCCTAAAATCAATTGTTAACTCAAACGAGTTACTTAAGTTTTTTTAATACGTCAAATGGATTCGGTTTTTCATGCTCAACAGGCAATTCCCCCCAAACACTGTCAGATGGTGACTGACAATCTTTAAGTTCATGCCTAGGAATTAATGGAATAACAAGTAAAAACTCTTCTTCCACTAAATCTCGCAGGTTAACTTCACCATTTTCATCTAATTCAATTGCGTCATAATATGACGGCAAATTTTCAGCGGCTTCTTCATCTTTTACCGGACTAAATGTAAAGTCTAATAAAAGTTTATGCTCAAATGCTTCAGTACACCGCTGACATGTTAAATCAATAGTTGCCGACCCCTTTGCTGATATAAATACCAAGCCAAGTTCATCCACACCAAAATTCACTTTAACATGCACATGCTCACTACAGCTTTCACAAGCAGCAAGCAATCTGTTCATTCCCGAAGTTTCAAATATCCCTTCACACTCCAGACTTCGCTGTGCGCTTCTATAAGGGTCAATTGTAATCGGAAGCTTAAGATTCTGCATAAGGCGCGCATAATAAAGCCGTTAAGGCCTGCTGTCAAAAGAAAAATAACTAAATTTGTTTAAATTTTCAATATAGCCCTCATATTAGCAGAATCTGATTAATTTTTGTGTGATATTTACTAAATGAATACTAAATCTATTGTTTTGGCTTCAACCTCGCCTTTTAGAAAGAGCATATTAGAAAAGCTCAATATTCGCTTTGAATGTGCGAAACCTGAAACCGACGAAAGCCCCCAATTAAACGAGACGCCACAAAAGTTGGTTGAACGATTAGCGATTGATAAAGCGACTGCCGTTACAAAGGACTTTGCTAATAGTCTAATTATTGGCTCAGACCAGGTCGCCGTTTGTGATGGTGAAATACTCGGTAAGCCACATACTTTTGATAATGCGGTAAAACAATTAACAAAATTTAGTGGTAAATGCGTCACTTTTTACACGGGACTATGCGTGCTAAATAGTTTAGACAATACTGTAAAGTCACTTGTTGAACCTTTTCATGTTCATTTTAATGAACTTACTCAAAAGGAAATTACTGATTATATAAATGCAGAGCAGCCATTAAATTGTGCAGGAAGTTTTAAAAGTGAGGGCTTAGGCATATGCTTATTTGAAAAACTAGAAGGTGATGATCCTAATACTTTAATCGGGCTGCCATTGATAAAGCTAGTCAAATTATTAAAAGAATACGACTTTGATGTATTGTCTAATCAGCAATAAAGTCTATTTTCGATAATAAAATATTAATTTAGAATAAACAGAACTTACACAATTTTTCTGTATTAAAGGACCTGCTTCATTTATTGAACAAGTCCTTTAATACTCAATTAGACAAGAGAGTGATTAATCTCTTGTAAAACTTGATGAGGATCTGCCGCTTTAGTAATAGGACGTCCAATAACTAAGTAATCAACACCTACTGCAACGGCTTGCTCTGGTGTCATAATACGTTTTTGGTCATCAACATTACTCCCTACAGGGCGAATGCCAGGTGTAATTAATTTAAAGTCTTTACCTAACTGAGTTTTAAGCGATTCAGCTTCTTGCGCTGAACAGACGACACCGTCAAGCCCCGCTAATTTTGTTAAGCTAGCCAAGTGTTGAACTTGCTCCGCGGGTGACTTGGTAATACCTAAACCAACTAAATCATCCTCACTCATACTGGTTAATACGGTAACCGCAATTAATAATGGTGCTTTATCGCCATAAGCTGTTAATGCTTCTTTAGCTTTCTCCATCATTTTTAAGCCGCCGGAAGCATGAACGTTCACCATCCAAACACCAAGCTCTGCTGCTGCGGTAACAGCTTTAGCAACCGTATTGGGAATATCATGAAACTTAAGGTCAAGAAAAACATCAAAACCACGTTCTACTAATGCTTTAACAAAGTCGGGGCCGAAGTAGGTAAACATCTCTTTACCTACTTTTAGACGACAATCACTCGGTTGAATTTTATCAACAAAAGCAAATGCATCAGCTTGATTATCAAAGTCTAATGCGACAACTACTTTTGGATCATTCATTCTTTTTTCCTTAATTTTTTAAACTAATTATTTATTTTAGTAGGTATTAAGTTTTAAATCAGAGAAAATTAGTTCGAGGAAAAAGCACTTAGCTAACGGTAGTCAGTGAGTACTTTTGACAAAGAAATAGTTTTTCTGATGACAAAGTTAATTTCTACTCGCCTTCTAGGCCACGCACAGGTTTCAATTGTTCCCAATCATGACATGAGGGACACGACCAGTAATGTGTACTACTACTAAAACCACAATTGCAACAACTATAGCGTTGTTTAACGCTTAAATATGAAGAAACTAACTCTTTGATCATATCTAAATTCTCGTTCTCTTGCTGAGAGCTTTGCTCATTCATCTGCATTTTGATGAAATGCTTAAAGCCTCTGATCGTTGGCCGTCTTTTTAAAGCAGATAACATATAATCTTGTGCTTTTCTAAGTCCATGTTTACTTTCAACAAACGATAAATATTTAATTAATGCGCTACTACCACCGGTTTCATCGTAAACTTTTTTAATAAACTGGTAAAATTCATTATCAGCATCAAGCTGATGGTAACAGTCTTGCATCTGCTCGATAACATCAGGAAAGAAATCTTTATCTTGGCTGTAAATATCTTTATAGCATTGGCAAGCTTCATTGTATTGCTGATGGTTTTCATAAATTTTTGCCATGAGCCAATTGGCTCGACACGAGTCAGGATCGTATTTAAGTGCATTTTCTAATAACTCTAACACTTCAATAAATTCATCTTTCTCTAGTGCGAGAGTGGCTAATTCACAGTAAAAGTTAGCCAGGGTATGCAATAATTTTTTATCATTTGATTTAGCTATCGCTTTTTTTAAATCTAAGCCATGCTGCCAATCTTTCGTTGATTGATAAATTTGTAATAAATAGCTTAATGATTTTAGATTGAAATCTTTTGATTTTAATAATTTATGAAACATAGATTCAGCACGGTCATATAAACCGGCACTGAGAAAGTCTTTCCCTAATTCAAAGGCGGCTTGTTGTTTCGCTGATGTCGGTAAATGTTTTTGTCTGACAAGATGCTCATGTACTTTTAATGCTCGGTCTAATTCACCTCTTTTACGAAACAAATTTGCCATTGCGAAATGAGCTTCAACCGTATCATCTTCGACTTTGAGGGTTTCTAATAAATATTCAATTGCTTTATCTTGCTGATTTGATAGTAAATAATTTAAACCAGTGGAATACTTTATTGATAAATCTTGTTTCGCTGAATGGTCATTTTGTTTGACGCTGTTTCTTCCCATAAACCAGCCATATCCCATGGCAACTGGTAATAAAAGAAAAAGGAGTTCTAACATTATCGAGGATTAACCTATATTTTTAATTGATTTAGGCTTAATCATGCGAACAAACTTCCACAATAATGCAAAAGAAAGTCCTAGAAAAAAACCAATGATAGTAAACAAACTAACCGCTTCAGCAACAGATAATTCAGTACGAGCAATCATATAATTTAAGGTAAGCATTTGGTTGTTTTGACTGCCAAAAATGAATGCAATAACTAGTAAGGCAATCATAAAAATCAAAGTAATATATATTTTCAAAAAATTATCCTTTATCTCGATAATATAAATAAAAAAAAGGCATGCTGTAGCATGCCGTTTTGATTTTAATTTTTAATTTTTAACTACGCAATGGAAAGATTAACTCTTTCACGTAATTCTTTACCGGGTTTAAAGTGTGGAACATATTTTCCAGTAAGTTCAACTGACTCACCAGTCTTAGGGTTCCTACCAACGCGTGGTGCACGATAATGCAAAGAGAAACTACCGAAGCCTCTAATTTCAATGCGCTCACCTTTAGATAAGGTTTGTGCCATCATTTCAAGAATTTCTTTAATTGCTTGTTCTACATCTTTTGCAGATAAATGACTAAGTTTATCCGCTAATCTTTCAATGAGTTCTGATTTGGTCATTCGACCCTCCAGTGTCATTTAGCATCACGCCAATGGAATTTAAATTAGAGAAAAGCTTTTGTTAATAAAGCTTTTCTCTGTCCCAGCTAAAAATTAGTTTTTAGCGTTTTTAAACGCTGCAGCCATAGCACTTAAACCAGTTTCTTCTTCTTGGTTTAAGTTATCCATTGCTTCACGCTCATCTGCTTGATCTTTCGCTTTGATTGATAAGCTAATAGTGCGGTTCTTACGATCAACACCCATAAACTTAGTTTCAACGCTATCACCAACAGATAATTCTGTAGTTGCATCTTCAATACGCTCACGAGAGATATCAGAAACACGTAAGTAACCTTCAACGCCTTCAACTAATTCAATCTTAGCTCCTTTAGCGTCTACTTCAACTACCTTACCTGTAACAATAGCACCTTTTTTAGTATCTGCAAGGTATTGATTAAATGGATCATCTTCAGTTTGTTTAACACCTAATGAGATACGCTCACGTTCAGGGTCAACTTGTAATACAACTGCAGAAATCTCATCGCCTTTCTTATATTCACGAACAGCTTCTTCGCCGCCAGCCCATGAAATATCAGATAAGTGAACAAGACCATCAATGCCACCGTCAAGACCAATGAAGATACCAAAGTCAGTGATTGACTTGATCTTACCTGATACTTTATCACCTTTGTTGAAGTTCTTAGCAAACTCTTCCCAAGGGTTCGGGATACATTGTTTAAGACCAAGAGAAATACGACGACGTTCTTCGTCAATTTCTAATACCATTACTTCAACCGTATCACCTAAGTTAACAACTTTAGATGGGTGGATGTTTTTATTTGTCCAATCCATTTCAGAAACGTGAACTAAACCTTCAACGCCTTCTTGAATTTCAACAAAACAACCGTAATCAGTTAAGTTAGTTACGCGGCCAGAAAGTTTAGCACCTTCAGGGTAACGCTTAGCAATAGCTACCCATGGATCTTCGCCTAACTGCTTCATACCTAGAGATACACGAGTACGCTCACGGTCAAATTTCAATACTTTAACTTGGATTTCATCGCCAACATTTACGATTTCACTTGGGTGCTTAACACGTTTCCAAGCCATATCTGTAATGTGTAATAGACCGTCAATGCCGCCTAAATCAACAAACGCACCGTAATCAGTAAGGTTCTTAACGATACCTTTAACTTCAATGCCTTCAGCTAATGATTCCAATAATGCATCACGTTCTACACTGCTTTCTGATTCGATAACAGCACGACGAGATACAACAACGTTATTACGCTTTTGATCAAGCTTAATAACTTTGAATTCTAAATCTTTACCTTCAAGGTGAGCTGTGTCACGTACTGGACGCACATCAACTAATGAACCCGGTAAGAAAGCACGAATATTGCTAACTTCAACCGTGAAACCACCTTTAACTTTACCGTTGATAACACCGATAACAGTTTCTTTTTCTTCATATGCTTTTTCAAGCACTTGCCATGCTTCGTGACGTTTTGCTTTTTCACGAGAAAGAATCGTTTCACCGAAACCATCATCAGTCGCATCTAATGCAACATCAATTTCATCACCAACATTAATTTCTACTTCACCAGCAGTGTTTTTAAACTGATCAATAGAGATAACAGATTCAGATTTTAAGCCGGCGTCAACTAAAACATTGTCTTTGTTGATGGCTACCACAGTTCCTTTAATTATAGAACCAGGACGCGTTTCGATTGTTTTTAAACTTTCTTCAAAAAGTTCTGCAAAATTTTCAGTCATAACTTGTATATAAACTCAGCTATTAGTCCAATCAACTTACATGTTTCATGGGGTTGTTAATAAAGCCCGGCGTATCCATACAGCAGGCTGATTTAATTAAATGCTCACTATGAACATTTACTATTTATGTTAATTTTTCATTCGTAAACGAAAGAATTTTACTGACGACCTCATCAATAGAAAGGTCAGTAGAATCAACGATTAACGCACCTTCTGCTGGGACTAGCGGAGCAACCTTACGGTTCTCATCTCGCTCATCTCGCTGACGTATGTCATCCAAAAGGCGCCCGATTTTAACATCAAAGCCTTTATCTTTCAACTGATTAAAACGTCGCTCTGCACGTTCTTCTGCGCTGGCGGTTAAAAAGACTTTTACAGGGGCCGAAGTAAAAACCACGGTACCCATATCTCTACCATCAGCAACAAGGCCTGG
>JAQWHO010000351.1 GCA_029249355.1 Thalassotalea sp. | reverse complement strand
TACACATTTTGATAAACAAGGGCATCGAAAAGTGGCCATTATTAGTCAATCAATGGCGAATCGTTATTGGTTAGGTGAATCGCCGTTAGAAAAGAGTTTTGTCATTAATATTAATGATAAAGATGAAAAAGTAGTTATTGTTGGCGTAGTGAGTAATCGCATGAATGCCAGTAAAATGTTTGGTAAACGAGACAGTGCCGATGAGGTTTATTTGTCGGGTTTACAATTTGTTGACCCTTTTCAAATATTACTTTATCGCGTACAACCTAATGCGAAAAATAGAGAAGAAATTTTCTATCAAGCTATGTATCAAACGGATAGAAATATTGAATTAGTATATGAAGTTCAACCTGCGGATAAAAATCGTAATATGATGCGAGTTTCTATGCAATTAATGTCGAACATAACTTTTGGTACTGGTTTTTTTGCCCTACTTCTTGCAATGGTCGGTATATATGGTTTAACGGCAAATTCCGTGGCTCAACGCATTCATGAAGTGGGTATTAGACGGGCAGTAGGTGCGTCTGATAAAAGCATTATAAAAATGTTTTTGAAACAAGGAGCAAAGCAATTGTTGACAGGGTTAGGACTCGCCATGGTGCTCTTTTATTTACTCGCATTTGGTTTTCATAAATTTACCGAAGGCATCTTCCCAATTTATATTTACTTTATGCAGGCGATTGTAGTGACAATGGGTTTATCGTTAGTTGTTATGTTTGCCACCTATTTACCAACAAGGCGCGCCGTTAAAATGGAACCTAGTTTGGCACTGCGCTATGAGTAAGGTTTTTTAACTCTAAATACATTGCAAAAGCAGATAAATGAAATATTTTGTCTGCTTTTTCTTATTCTCTGCGTACACAACACAACACAACACAACACAACACAACACAACCAACACAGTAGTAATGACGAATAAATGCTGCATTACTTGTTCCTACGCTTAATATTACTTAAAGTGAATAAATAACTTCGGAAACATAAACACTCGTGACTAAAAAAATTCTTATTGCCGATGATGATATTAATATCATTGCTAGTTTAAAATTTGTTCTTGCCGATGAAGGCTTTGATATTTTAGCGGTGACGACACCCCAAGCGGCCTTAGAAAGTGTGCAGAATAACCAAGTTGATTTGATTTTACTTGATATGAATTTTCAGCATGACACGACTTCTGGTGTCGAAGGGATAAAGCTTGTGAGTGCCATTTGTGCACTTGATCTAAATATTCCTATTATCGTCATGACGGGTTGGGCGACCATTGATATCGCGGTTGAAGCGATGCAAGCCGGCGCCAAAGACTTTATTCAAAAACCATGGAAAAATGAACGCATGCTCAGCGCTATCGAGAATCAATTAGCGCTGGTTAAATCTGATAAAAAAGCCCAACGCCTCAGTCAACAGAATCAGTTATTAACATCGCAAGCGCATCCAGCAAGTAGAGCCGGTATTATTGCGCAATCACCTGTTATGCAAACTTTACTATCAACACTTGATGATTTAGCACAAAGTGAAATGAGTATTTTACTTACTGGCGATAATGGCACAGGCAAAAGCATGCTGGCTTCATACGTTCATCAAGTATCTACCCGAGCTAAACATTCCTTTGTTCCGGTAAATATGGGAGCAATTCCTGAGTCATTATTTGAAAGCGAAATGTTTGGTCATGTAAAGGGCGCGTTTACCGATGCGAAAGAAAACCGTATTGGACGCTTTGAAATGGCGGAGCAGGGTACCTTGTTCTTAGATGAACTCGCGAATATTCCATTTGCTCAACAAGCGAAATTATTACGCGTACTAGAAGAGCAAAAATTTGAAGCGGTCGGCAGCAGTAAGTCACTAGAAGCCGATGTTAGAATCATCTCTGCAACGAATAGTGATTTATTAGCCGATATTCAAAATAATAGTTTTAGACAAGATTTGTATTATCGATTGAATACGATTGAGTTGCGCGTGCCTTCCTTAGTTGAACGTATTGAAGATATTCCAGCATTAGCCGAACATTTCCTCCAGTCGTTTAGCGCTAAATATCATCGTCCTTTACCTCAGTTATCTACTGAAGCTATAACATCGCTACAGCAATACAGCTGGCCGGGAAATATTCGAGAATTGAGTCACTTAATGGAGCGCGTATTATTTACCTGTAAAAAAGAGTGTATTGAAGCGGAAGACCTGATGTTAAAAGGTACGGAACCTACAGGTGAGTCTTTAGATGATCCAAGCCTGAGTATGGAAGAAATTGAGCGTAAAACATTGATTAAGCGATTAGCATTTTTCCGAGGCAACGCTACCGAAACAGCTAAGTCTTTAGGATTAAGTCGAAGTGGTTATTATCGACGTTTGAGTAAATATGAACTTGCTTAAATTTACTCAAAAGTGGTTGTTAGGTCATTCCAAATATTACCAAGGCGATAACCAACTAAAATTAGTTTTATTAGTTTGTATTCCATGTTTTTTTATTAGTATTACCGCCCTTTACTTGGCAGACATATCAGGTTATTTGATTGCCTTTATTTTTATTGTTTTGACGCTACTGTGTAGTTATGTTGTCGTTGCTAGTAAGCTAAATTCGGAATATCAAATTAGGACACTTTCAAACTTAATTGAATCGATGATCGAGGGGGATTACACCTTAAGAGGGCGTTTACAAACCAATCAAGCTTTTCAAGAATTGCTCAATTCAATTAATGAATTAGCTGATACGCTTTCTCAACATAAAATTGAAGCGAAAGAATCACGTTTATTATTAGAACGTATTATGGAGCAAATGGATGCAATTGTATTGGCGACGGATGAAAACGGACTGGTGGTGATGGCAAATGCCTCGGCTAAAAAATTAGTGTTAGAAAACTATAATAATGCCAATAAGAATGTCAATAAGGTTCAACTTTCATCCACTTTAATCGGCGCTGAAATTGTTAATGCCACATCAGGCATTGTTGATTTTAGTCATACCCACTTAACAGGAGAACATTTCTTATTTAAAGAATCTTTTTTAAGTGAAGGGAAAAATCATCAGCTATATATGCTTACCAACGCTGAACGTTTATTGATGGAAAAAGAACGTAAAGCTTGGCAAAGTTTATTACGGGTATTAAGCCATGAAATGAATAATTCACTCACACCCATCGCTGCTATTAGTCAAACGATGCAATCAAAATTACAAAAGATTAATGATGAACAGCAAAAAGAGTCGTTACTTGAAGGTATTGGTATTATTAATGAAAGAGCGGATTCATTAAGCGAATTTATTGCCAGTTATAGCCAGCTTGCTCATTTACCCAAACCGAATACTTCAAAATTTAAACTGGCGATGATGATAGACAACCTTGCTGCGTTATATCCTACGTGTAAAGTAAAATGCTTAATAGAGCCTGATTTACTTATTGATGTCGATAAAAACCAATTTGAGCAAGTGCTGATCAATATCTTTAAAAATGCGGTTGAAGCGATGAATCTGCAAGATGAAAAAGTTATTGATGTAAGCTGTAAAAAAGAAGGTATGTGGCTACATATTATTCTTCGAGACTACGGCGTAGGTATTGCGAATTTAGACAATGTTTTTGTGCCATTTTATACCACTAAAAACCAAGGAAGTGGCATAGGATTAACTTTATGCAGACAAATAATGTTTAATCATAACGGTTTAATAAAGCTTAAAAACGTTGATAAAAAATCTACAGGCGTTGAAGTCACCTTGTCGTTACCCGCAGCTAAATAAAATCAAAAAGGCTCTTTTAAAAGAGCCTTTGCTTTGAACTTAAATTAATTAAAACTTAATCGTTATTCATCTTCTTCAATTAATGTCATCAATGAGGTGTTACCGCCAGAAGCCGTAGTATCAATACTAATGGTTTTTTCTGTCGTTAAACGTTGAATCAAGTTGTCCAAATATTCAGAACTAATGACCGGTAATATTGCCCCTTGACGTTCTGCTAATTTTTCACTGAAAAAGTGCTTACGGTCACACAAACTATCTACAACAATACCAGATAAAGCAGGATGCTCTAACATAGTTGATAAATGACGTAATCGAGCCACTTGGAAAACATTTTTATCTTCACCTGTCGCAATAAACTTATCTCTAAAAGCTAATGCTTCATCATAAAATAAATCTGAAACAACTGTGATCACGGTATTACCCGTTGCTAATGCTGTAACTATCGATAGTACCCAAAAGTGAAAGGTCACATTTTTATCGGCAAAGCAAATAAGGTTACCGCGGTTTTCCAAGTAAAGAATATTAGATTCACCCGTTGGCCCCGGTAAAAAAGTTGGCTTTTTTAAACGCTTTTCAATGTCAATTAACTGCGATCTTGCTGAAGTTAATGTGCGATCTAAATCTTCGGCTAAATCATCAACAATACCGACATGAGCAATTTTTGCTAATACTTGTCGCACACAAGATAAACGGGTATTTAAGTCGGTTAAACGCCAGTCTTTTTCTGCTGAATTAGCCTTTTCCATAAATAAGTTGGCTTCTTTAACTGATTCTTCTCCACCGTCTAGGG